>NZ_JACMZT010000025.1:0-89658 GCF_017349615.1 Pseudomonas sp. GW531-T4 | reverse complement strand
GGCGACGCATCACCTGCGATATTGCCCCGGCGTCGCCGCCAGGTGCTGCTTGAAGGCGCGCTGGAAATGCGCCTGGTCGGCGAAGCCGGCTTCCAGGGCCACGTCGGCGATCGGCTCGCCGTCCCGCAGCCGGCTTTGGGCGAACTGCACCCGCTGGTTGACCACGAAGGCGTGGGGCGTCATGCCGTAATGCTGCTTGAAGGCGCGGATCAGGTAGGACGGCGACAGCTCGGCGGCCTGGCAGATTTCCTCCAGCTTCAGCGAGCGGGTGCAGTGTTGGCGAATGTAGTCGGCGGCCCGTTGCAGCTTCTGGTTGCTCTCGCGCGGTGGCCGGCTGGCCGGGTTCAGGCGCTGTTGCAGGTCGCTGAAAAACGCCACCGCGGCGCTGTGTTTTTGCAGGACCTCGGCCTGTTCGTCCACCAGCACTTCATACAGGCGGTTGAGCCCGGCATAGAGTTCGGGGTCGTCGCTGTGGGGCGTGGAAAAGGCGCGAAAGCCCTGGTCCTGGCTGAACCCCAGCTGATGCTGCAGGTCGGTCAGCCAGGGGGTGTCGACATAGAGCATGAGATACGACCAGGGCTGGTCGTCGATCGGGTTGCAGGCATGCACTTCGCCGGGGTTCATCAGCACCACGGTGCCGGCACTGATGCGAAATTGCGCCTGCTCGTGCAGGTAAGTGCTGTGCCCGGCGGTGATGGCGCCGATGGAGAAATGTTCATGGGCATGCCGGGCGTAACAGACCTTGCGCCCGTCGGCGATCGAGCGGGCCTCGATAAAGGGCAGCGCCGCATCGCGCCAGAACTGCGGGGCGGTATCGAGGCTGGGGCTCAAGCTCGGCTTCATCAAAGGCATCCCATCGGCAAGCGTCGGCCTGCGAGTGTATTAGGTCTCGCCGGCGAAGGCTCGCTCCAGCGCGGCGATATCGAGTTTTTTCATCTGCAGCAGGGCCTGCATCACCCGCTGCGACTTGGCCGTATCGGGGTCGGTCATCCAGTGGTTCAGCGCGCAGGGCACGATCTGCCAGGACAGCCCGAACTTGTCCTTGAGCCAGCCGCACTGCTGGGCCTGGGGATCGCCGCCGTAGGACAGGGCGCTCCAGAAATGATCGATTTCGCCCTGGTTCTGGCAGTTGACCTGCAGCGAAACCGCTTCGTTGAACTGGAACACCGGGCCGCCGTTGAGGCCGGTGAAGGTCTGGCCATCGAGCTCGAAGGACACGGTCATCACCGAGCCTTCCGGGCGACCGTGGAACTCGAAGCCGGCCTTGCCGTAGTGGGTGAGGGCGGTGATGCGCGAGTGCTCGAAGACCGAACAGTAGAACTGGGCGGCGGCTTCGGCCTGATGGTCGAACCACAGGCAGGGGGTGATGCGATGAATGTGCGACATGACGGTTCTCCTCGGCGGATGGTCCATGCTTGAGCAAGCGTAGCCAGCCCGGGGGCGGCCGGGGCTGCCGTAGATCGACAAAGCGCAGCCGGGCGAGGAGCGGTATCGAGCCCGCGCATCCGGCTCAGGATCGCCGCCCTTGCTCGGCGACCCAGGCGTTGGCCATGTCGATAAAGGCGCGCAGTTTCGGCTGGCTCTGGGTGCGGCTGGGAAAGTACAGGTACAGGCCCGAGCTCAGCGGGACGAACGGTTGCAGCACAGACTCCAGGCGCCCGCTGGCCAGGTCGTCGGCCACCTCGAAGTCGCAGGCGTAGGCCAGCCCCTGTCCGCCCCGCGCCATGGCGACCAGCAAGTGCCGATCGTTGACCACCAGCGCACCCTCGACGCCGACGGTGAAATCCCGCCCATTGCGCCGGAACTCCCAGCGGTGGGTCGTGCCCGAGGTGAGGAAGCGAAAGCCGATGCCCTGGTGCCGGGTCAGTTCTTCCGGGGTCTGTGGCCTGCCGGCCCGGGCAAAATAGTCCGGGGAGCCCACCACCGACCATTGCAGGTCCGGGGTCAGGCGCACGGCGACCATGTCCTTTTCGATCGACTCGCCCAGGCGAATACCGGCATCGAAGCCTTCGCTGACCAGGTCGACCGTGGCATCGTCCAGGGAAATCTCCAGCCTGACGTCGGGATAGGCCGCGCGATAGCGCGAGACCAGGGGTTCGATCAGCAGCTTGCCGGACAGCCGTGGCGCGGTCAGGCGCAAGGTGCCCATCGGCCGGTCGCGATAGCTGCCCAGCACCGCCAGGGCGTCGCCGATTTCACTGGCGGCCGGGCGCAGGCGGATGAACAGGCTGCTGCCGGCTTCCGTCAGGGCCACGCGGCGGGTGGTGCGCTGGAACAGCAGCACCCCGGTACGCCGCTCCAGGGTCTTTACCGCATGGCTCACGGCAGTCGGGGTCACCCCCAGCTGACTGGCGGCGAGGGTGAAGCTCTTGTGTTCGGCGACGGCGAGAAACTCGGTCAGGCCGTCGAAAGGGTCCTGGTTCATTGCAAGGCCATTATGAAAGACACGTTCATAGTGCTTGTAGCACGGAGCCATTTTTCTCACCAATGTTCCTGCGTACCTTGTGCTCACCCACTCCTTACAAGGTACTGATCATGACTGCTCAAACCCCTTTCAAACGTGTCTGGCTGATCACCGGGGCTTCCCGTGGCATCGGCGCGAAAATCACCGCCGCAGCCCTGGCCCACGGCGATGCGGTGGTGGCCACCGCGCGCAATGCCCAGTCGCTCAGCGAGCGTTTCGGCGCGCAGCCGGGCCTGCTGGCGGCGCAGCTGGATGTCACCGACGAGGCCCAGGCCCGCGACGTGGCGCAGATGGCCGTCGAGCATTTCGGCCGCATCGACGTGCTGGTCAACAACGCCGGCTTCGGCCTGCTCGGCGCGGTGGAGGAGGCCAGCGGCGACGAGATCCGCCGGGTCTATGAAACCAACGTGTTCGGCCTGCTCAATGTCACCCGCGGGGTGCTGCCGCACATGCGCGCCGCCCGCAGCGGTCATGTGATCAATATCTCGTCGATCGGCGGCTATCAGTCGGGGCCGGGCTACGGGGTCTACTGCTCGACCAAGTTCGCCGTCGAAGGCTTGAGCGAAGCCCTGCACAGCGAGCTGGCGCCTTTGGGCGTGAAGGTCACGGTGGTCGAGCCGGGCTACTTCCGCACCGACTTCCTCGATGGCAATTCGTTGCTGGAGTCGCCGGCCTCGATCGCCGACTACACGACCACCGTTGGCCAGGTACGCCAGCAGGCCAAGGCCTATAACCAGCAGCAGCCGGGCGATCCGGACAAGCTGGCGCAGGCGATGATCGCCCTGGTCGAAGCCGAGCAACCGCCGCTGCGCCTGCCCCTGGGCACCGACACCCTGGGCGCCATCGCGGCGAAGAACGCCTACGTCGAGCAGGAAACCGCGACCTGGCGGGCGCTGTCGGCCTCCACCGATTTCTGATGCTGCGCTCATCGCCCGGCCGCCCCGTCCAGGCCGGCTGGGCGTGACCGGCGGTCGCAGAATCCGGCCTGTTCGGCAAACTGCGCTTAGCTGTATGGAAAACCTCGCGGCGCGCGTAGGCCTTCGGCCACAGCGACGCCGCTCCAGGATCCCGTGAATCCTGTCCCCCCTCGGCCTGAGGAATTGTGCATGTTGACACTCAATATCAATGGCAAGGACCAGCAGCTCGAGGTGCCCGCGGACATGCCGCTGCTCTGGGTGCTGCGCGATGTGGCGCACCTGACCGGCACCAAGTTCGGCTGCGGCATGGCGCAATGCGGCGCCTGCACCGTGCATGTCGACGGCGCGCCGCTGCGTTCCTGCGTGACCCCGGCCGCGGCGGTGGCCAACGGGCAGAAAATCCTCACCATCGAAGGCCTGTCGACGGACGGCTCGCACCCGGTGCAGCGCGCCTGGGCCGAGCTGGACGTGGTGCAGTGCGGTTACTGCCAGTCGGGGCAGATCATGTCGGCTGCGGCCTTGCTGGCGAAGATCCCGTCGCCCACCGACAGCGATATCGACCAGGCGCTGTCCGGCAATATCTGCCGCTGCGGCACCTACCCACGGATCCGCGCGGCGGTCAAACGCGCCGCCGAAATCGGCTGAGTCGGCATTAAGAGGGACAAGGCATGATCACTGCGTCGCGTCGTGGATTTCTCAAAGGGGGGGCGCTGCTCGGCGGCGGCCTGGTGGTGGCGTTCGTCATTCCGGGGGCCAATCGTTTTGCCCGGGCGGCGAGCGAAGAATTTGTGCCCAATGCCTTCTTGCGCATCGCTCCGGACGGCATGGTCACCGTGGTGCTCGGTCATTCGGAAATGGGCCAGGGCATCTGGACCGGGCTGTCGATGCTGATTGCCGAGGAACTGGATGCCGACTGGTCGAAGATCCGCGTCGAGCACGCGCCGGCCGCCGCGGTGTATGGCTTGCCGGCGTTCGGCGGGATGCAGATCACCGGCGGTTCGACCTCGACCTGGATGGAGTTCGACCGCTATCGCCAGGCCGGCGCCGCAGCGCGCCAGATGCTGATCGAAGCCGCGGCCAAGCGCCTGCAAGTAGCACCCTCGACCCTGCACACCGAGCAGGGCTGGGTGGTGGCCGGTGACCAGCGCCTGAGCTACGGCGACCTGGCCAACGACGCCGGGCAACTGCCGGTGCCGGACCCGGCCTCGCTGCACTTGAAGGAGGCCAAGGACTGGCGGCTGATCGGCAAGCCGACCAAGCGCCTGGATACGCCGGAGAAAATCACCGGCCGCGCGCAATTCGGCATGGACATGTATTTCGACGGCCTGCTGACCGCCGTGGTCCTGCGTTCGCCAGTGTTCGGCGGCACGCTCAAGTCGTTCGATCCCCAGGCGGCGCTGGCGGTGCCTGGGGTGATCAAGGTGCTCCAGGTGCCCACGGGCGTGGCGGTGGTCGCCGAGCATTACTGGGCGGCCAAGCAGGGGCGCGATGCGCTCAAGGCCGAATGGGACCTGGGGCCGAACGCCAACATGAGCAGCGAAAGCCTGATGCAGAGCTTTCGCAAGCTGGCGCTGACCCCCGGGACCAAGGTCGCCGAGGCCGGCGATGCGGCCGGGACCATGGCCAAGGCGGCGCAGGTGATCAAGGCCGAATACAGCGTGCCGTACCTGGCCCATGCGCCGATGGAGCCGCTCAACTGCACGGTGCGCATCGGCGCCGACAAGTGCGAGATCTGGACCGGCACCCAGTTCCAGACCCTGGACCAGATGGTCGCGTCGAAGATCACCGGGCTCAAGCCGGAGCAGGTACAGATCCATACGCAATTTCTGGGTGGCGGTTTCGGCCGCCGGGCCAACCCGACCTCGGACTTCGTCAGCGAAGCGGTGGAGGTGGCCAAGGCCGCCGCAGCCCCGGTGAAAACCGTCTGGTCGCGGGAAGACGACGTGCGCGGCGGCTACTTCCGTTCGGCGTTCCTGCATCAGGCACAGGTCGGCCTGGACGCCCAGGGCCTGCCGCTGGCCTGGCAGCATGTGCTGGTGGGGCAGTCGATCATGGCCGGCACCTCGTTCGAGGCCAGCTTCGTCAAGAACGGCATCGACAACACTTCGGTCGAGGGCCTGGCGGACGGGCCTTACCTGAAGGGCACGCCGAACCACCGGGTCGACCTGCATTCGCCGATGACCGGCATCACCGTGCTGTGGATGCGCTCCGTGGGCCATACCCACACCGCGTTCGTCGTCGAGTCGCTGATCGACGAGATGGCCGACGCGGTGGGCAAGGACCCGGTGGAATACCGCCGCATCCTGCTCAAGGATCACCCGCGGCACCTGGGCGTGCTCAACCTGGCGGTGGAGAAGGCCGGCTGGGGCAAGCCCGTGCCCAACGGCCATGCCTTGGGCGTGGCGGTGCACGAGTCCTTCGGCAGCTATGTGGCGCAGGTGGCCGAGGTGTCCCTGGAGGCCGAGCGGATTCGCGTGCACCGGGTGGTCTGCGCGGTGGATTGCGGCATCGCGGTGAACCCGCAAAGCATCGTCGCGCAGATGGAGTCGGGCATCACCTTCGGCCTGGGCATGGCCCTGCACAGCCGCATTTCCTTCAAGGACGGCCGGGTGGTGCAGTCCAACTATCACGACTTCCAGGTGTTGCGCCTGAACGAGATGCCCCGGGTCGAGGTGCATATAGTCGCCAGCACCGACAAGCCCGGCGGTATCGGCGAGACGGGCGTGCCGCCCACGGCGCCGGCGGTGGCCAACGCGGTGTTCGCCCTGACCGGCCAGCGGCTGCGCGAGCTGCCGTTGCAACTGGCGGGGGTGTGAGATGAAACGCCACCTGTTCCTCGGTTCGCTGATCCTGGTCGGCCTGGGCGGTTATGCCTCGGACCTGTTCGCCGCCGATGAACCGGCGCTGGCGGCGTTCGCGACGGTGCAGAAGGTGTTCCAGAGCCCACGCTGCCAGAACTGCCACATTCCCGGGGATGCGCCCTTGCAGTTCGACGCCGGCACGCCCCACGCCATGGCCGTGGTCCGTGGCCTGGACGGCAAGGGCGCGGCGGGGCTGCCGTGCTCTACCTGCCATGGCGAAAGCAACCCGCCGGCCAGCTATGGCCCGCACATGCCGCCGGGGGCGCCGCACTGGAGCCTGCCGCCGGCGGCGCACAAGATGGCCTGGATCGGCCTGCCGGCCGACCGCCTGTGCCAGATGATCAAGGACAAGGCCAGCAACGGCGACCGCGACTTTGCCGCGCTGATCAAGCATGTCAGCGAAGACAAGCTGGTGCTCTGGGGCTGGAAGCCCGGTGGCAACCGCGCGCCGGTACCGGTGCCCCATGAGGTGTTCGTCAGCCAGTTCAAGCTCTGGGCCGAGGCGGGCGGACCCTGCCCGGCGGTCGGAAGTTGACGCCAGGGGCACCCTGGGAGGGCTGGTTGTGGGGCAGTCGCAGGCCCCGGCAACTAAGCTCTATAGGAGTTACCCGCCAATGGAGTGTGCGATGTTTTCCCCAGACAAGCCTGTCCAGGCACCGGACCAGGTGCCATCCCCGGAGGCGGACGACCCGTCCCGGCAACTGTTGCGCGATCAGAACCGCCGGGCCGAGCAGGAGCTGGCCGCGGTGCAGGTAGCCAACCTCGATAAACTGACCCTGCTGCCCAACCCCCACGGCTTTGCGGTGCTGGCCGGCGATGCATTGCAGGCCTGCAAGGACCTCAACTGCCCGGCGACCTTGCTGCTGTTCGACCTCGACGATATCTACCGCATCGCCCGCGCTTACGGGGCGGAAGAAGGCGAGGCGGCGCTCAAGACCTTCGCCGACGGCCTGCGTATCGCCTTTCGCGAAAGCGACGTGGTCGGGCATCTGGAGTACCAGCGTTTCGCGGTACTGCTGACCGGCTCGGAACGGGTGGAAAAACTGGCGATCATCGCCCGCCTGCAGGCCATCCTCGACGAGCGCACCGCCACCCAGCAGTGCATCTACGACATCTGTTTCAGCATCGGCCAGATCGAGTTCGATCCGGCCCAGCCGGCCGATGTGGAAACCTTGCTGGCGGACGCCGACAAGACCATGAGCAGGCCGGGCCTCGGGCCGCAGATAAAGGACTAGCCGCTGATCCAGCCCGCTGCGTGGGCTGGACGGGGAGAAAGTCCAGCCAATAAAAAACCGCCCTCAGGCGGTTTTTTATTGGCCGGTTGTCACTCGGCGGCCGGCACCAGGAACGCGGCCTCGAGCAACTGCCGGGTGTAGGGATGCTGCGGCGCGGCGAAGATATCTTGCGCGTCGCCCTGTTCCACCACCTGGCCATGCTTGACCACCATCAACTGATGGCTCAGCGCCTTGACCACCGCCAGGTCGTGGCTGATGAACAGGTAGGTCAGGTTGTACTTGGCCTGCAGCTTGCGCAGCAGTTCCACCACCTGGCGCTGTACGGTGCGGTCGAGGGCCGAGGTCGGCTCGTCCAGCAGGATCAGCGCCGGCTTGAGTACCAGGGCGCGGGCGATGGCGATGCGCTGGCGCTGGCCACCGGAGAACTCGTGCGGGTAGCGATGCCGGGTTTCCGGGTCCAGGCCGACTTCCTTGAGCGCCTCGATGATTGCCTGTTCCTGCTCGGCGGCGGTGCCGATCTTGTGGATGCGCAGGCCTTCGCCGACGATCTGGCTCACGCACATGCGCGGGCTGAGGCTGCCGAAAGGGTCCTGGAACACCACCTGCATCTCCCGGCGCAACGGCCGCACCTGCTGCTGCGACAGGCCGTCCAGCTGCTTGCCTTCGAAGCGGATGGCGCCCTTGCTGGCGATCAGCCGCAGGATCGCCAGGCCCAGGGTGGACTTGCCCGAGCCGCTTTCACCGACGATGCCCAGGGTCTGGCCCTGGGGCAGGCTGAAGTTGATGCCGTCCACCGCCTTCACATGGTCGACGGTGTGGCGCAGCAGGCCTTTCTTGATCGGGAACCAGACCTTCAGGTCCTCGACCTGCAACAGCGGCGGGCCGACCACATTGGTCGCCGGCTTGCCGCTGGGCTCGGCCGCCA
This sequence comes from Pseudomonas sp. GW531-T4, assembly GCF_017349615.1. NCBI lineage: Bacteria > Pseudomonadati > Pseudomonadota > Gammaproteobacteria > Pseudomonadales > Pseudomonadaceae > Pseudomonas > Pseudomonas sp. GW531-T4. The sequence continues at coordinate 81,256 of NZ_JACMZT010000025.1, read as the reverse complement.
GCAGTTCGCGGGTATAGGGATGCTGCGGCGCACGGAACAGCTCTTCGCAGGGCGCCTGCTCGACAATGCAGCCGCGCTGCATCACGCAGACGCGGTGGGCGATGCGCCGGACCAGGTTGAGGTCGTGGCTGATCAGCAGCAAGGCCATCCCCAGGCGCGCCTGCAACTCCTTGAGCAGTTCGAGGATCTTCAACTGCACGGTGACGTCGAGGGCGGTGGTCGGCTCGTCGGCGATCAGCAGCTCCGGCTCGTTGGCCAGGGCCATGGCGATCATCACCCGTTGCCGCTGGCCGCCGGACAGCTCGTGGGGCAGGGCCTTGAGACGCTTGTGCGGCTCGGGGATGCCCACCAGATCCAGCAGCTCCAGGGTGCGCTGGGTCGCGACCTTGCCGGTCAGGCCCTTGTGCAGGCCCAGCACCTCGTTGATCTGCTTCTCGATGCTGTGCAGCGGGTTGAGCGAGGTCATGGGCTCCTGGAAGATCATCGCGATGCGGTTACCGCGGATATGGCGGATGGTCTTCTCTTTCTGGGTCAGCAGATCCTGGCCGGCGTAGTGGATAGTGCCGGATGGATGGCGGGCCAGCGGGTAGGGCAGCAGGCGCAGGATCGAGTGCGCGGTCACCGATTTGCCGGAGCCGCTTTCGCCCACCAGGGCCAGGGTTTCGCCGCGCTTGATGTCGAAGCTGATGCCCTCGACCACCCGTTGCTTGTGCTCGCCGACGACAAATTCGACGGCGAGGTCGCGGACTTCGATCAGATTGTCCTGATTCATCTCATTTCCTCGGGTCGAAGGCATCGCGAGCGGACTCGCCGATGAATACCAGCAGGCTCAACATGATCGCCAGCACGGCAAAGGCACTGATGCCCAGCCACGGCGCCTGCAGGTTGGATTTGCCCTGGGCCACCAGTTCGCCCAGGGACGGCGCGCCGGGTGGCAGGCCGAAACCGAGGAAGTCGAGGGCGGTCAGGGTGCCGATGGCGCCGGTGAGGATGAACGGCATGAAGGTCATGGTCGAGACCATGGCGTTGGGCAGGATATGGCGGAACATGATCGCGCCGTTCTGCATGCCCAGGGCGCGGGCGGCGCGCACGTATTCCAGGTTGCGCCCGCGCAGGAACTCGGCGCGCACCACGTCCACCAGGCTCATCCAGGAGAACAGCAGCATGATCCCCAACAGCCACCAGAAGTTCGGCTGCACGAAGCTGGCGAGGATGATCAGCAGGTACAGCACCGGCAGCCCCGACCAGATCTCCAGGAACCGCTGCCCGGCCAGGTCGACCCAGCCGCCATAGAAGCCCTGCAGTGCCCCGGCGATGACGCCGATGATCGAGCTGAGGATGGTCAGGGTCAGGGCGAACAGCACCGACACCCGGAAGCCGTAGATCACCCGCGCCAGCACATCGCGGCCCTGGTCGTCGGTGCCCAGCAGGTTGTCCGCCGAGGGCGGCGCGGGGGCCGGGACCTTCAGGTCGTAGTTGATGCTCTGGTAGCTGAACGGAATCGGCGCCCACAGCACCCAGGCGTCCTTGGCCGCCAGCAGCTCGCGGATGTACGGGCTCTTGTAGTTGGCCTCCAGGGGGAACTCGCCGCCGAAGGTGGTTTCCGGGTAACGCTTGAGCGCCGGGAAGTACCAGCCGTCGTCATAGTGCACCACCAGCGGCTTGTCGTTGGCGATCAGCTCGGCGCCAAGGCTCAGGCCGAACAGGACCAGGAACAGCCACAGCGACCACCAGCCGCGCTTGTTGGCCTTGAACAGTTCGAAGCGCCGACGATTGAGGGGGGACAGGTTCATCTCAATGCTCCCGGCTTTCGAAGTCGATGCGTGGGTCGACCAGGGTGTAGGTCAAATCGCCGATCAGTTTCACCACCAGCCCCAGCAGGGTGAAGATGAACAGGGTGCCGAACACCACCGGGTAATCGCGGTTGATCGCCGCCTCGAAGCTCATCAGGCCCAGGCCGTCGAGGGAGAAGATCACCTCCACCAGCAAGGATCCGGTAAAGAAGATGCCGATGAAGGCCGAGGGGAAACCGGCGATCACCAGCAGCATGGCGTTGCGGAACACATGGCCGTACAGCACGCGGCGCTTGGTCAGGCCCTTGGCCCTGGCAGTGATCACGTACTGCTTGTTGATCTCGTCGAGGAAGCTGTTCTTGGTCAGCAGGGTCATGGTGGCGAAGTTGCCGATCACCAGGGCGGTCACCGGCAGGGTCAGGTGCCAGAAGTAGTCGAGGATCTTGCCGCCCCAGCTCAACTGGTCGAAGTTGTTCGAGGTCAGGCCGCGCAGCGGGAACCAGTCGAAATAACTGCCTCCGGCGAACATCACGATCAGCAGGATGGCGAACAGGAACGCCGGGATCGCGTAGCCGACGATGATCGCCGAGCTGGTCCAGACGTCGAAGTGGCTGCCGTGGCGGGTGGCCTTGGCGATCCCCAAGGGGATCGACACCAGGTACATGATCAGGGTGCTCCACAGCCCCAGGGAAATGGACACCGGGAGTTTCTCGCGGATCAGGTCGACCACCTTGGCGTCGCGGAAGAAGCTGTCGCCGAAATCCAGGGTGGCGTAGTTCTTGATCATGATCCACAGGCGTTCCGGCGCCGATTTGTCGAAGCCGTACATCTTCTCGATTTCCTTGACCAGGGCCGGGTCCAGGCCCTGGGCGCCACGGTAGCTGGAGCCGGCCACCGAGACTTCGGCGCCGCCGCCGGCGATGCGGCTGGTGGCGCCCTCGAAACCCTCGAGCTTGGCGATCATCTGTTCCACCGGGCCGCCGGGCGCGGCCTGGATGATCACGAAGTTGATCAGCAGGATGCCGAACAGGGTAGGGATGATCAGCAGCAGTCGCCGCAGAATGTAGGCCAGCATCTTATTGCTCCACGCCGGCGGGGGCGGCCTGCGAGTGGGTGTCCGGGGTCACGGCCGGCTTGGCGTCGGGCTTGATCCACCAGGTCTGGGTGCCGATGTCATATTTGGGCGAGACCTTCGGGTGGCCGATATGGTCCCAGTAGGCCACGCGCCAGGTCTTGATGTGCCAGTTGGGAATCACGTAGTAGCCCCATTGCAGCACCCGGTCGAGGGCGCGGGCATGGGCCACCAGGCTCTTGCGCGAGTCGGCGTTGATCAGGTCTTCCACCAGCGCATCGATGGTCGGGTCCTTGAGGCCGATGAAGTTGCGGCTGCCGGGGTTGTCGGCGCTGGAGGACTTCCAGTATTCGCGCTGCTCGTTGCCGGGCGAACTCGATTGCGGGAAGCCGCCGACCACCATGTCGAAGTCCCGCGAGCGCAGGCGGTTGATGTACTGGGAAACGTCGACCCGGCGGATCACCAGGTCGATCCCGAGGTCCGCGAGGTTGCGCTTGAACGGCAGCAATATGCGCTCGAACTCGGTCTGGGCCAGCAGGAACTCGATCACCACCGGCTTGCCCTGGGCGTCGACCATCTTGTCGTCGACGATGCGCCAGCCGGCTTCCTGCAACAGCTGGTAGGCCTGGCGCTGCTGGGCGCGGATCATGCCGCTGCCATCGCACACCGAGGGCTGGAAGGCTTCGCTGAAGACCTGGTCGGGAATCTTCCCGCGCAGCGGTTCGAGGATCTGCAGTTCGTCGGCGTCGGGCAGGCCGGTGGCGGCCATTTCCGAGTTCTCGAAGTAGCTGCGGGTGCGGGTGTAGGCACCGTTGAACAGTTGTTTGTTGGTCCACTCGAAGTCCAGCAGCAGGCTCAGGGCCTTGCGCACCCGCACATCCTGGAACAGCGGGCGGCGGAGGTTGTAGACGAAGCCCTGCATGCCGGTGGGGTTGCCGTTGGGGATCTGCTCCTTGATCAGCCGGCCTTCGCTCACGGCCGGGATGTTGTAGGCGTTGGCCCAGTTCTTCGCGCTGGTTTCCAGCCAGTAGTCGAACTGGCCGGCCTTGAGGGCTTCCAGGGCCACGGTGTTGTCGCGGAAATAGTCGGTGGCCATGACGTCGAAGTTGAACTGGCCGCGGTTGATCGGCAGGTCCTTGCCCCAGTAGTCCTTGACCCGCTCATAGCGCACCGAGCGTCCGGCCTTGACCTCGGCCACCCTGTACGGGCCGCTGCCGAGGGGGATTTCCAGGTTGCCCTTGGAAAAGTCGCGGTGCTCCCACCAGTGCTTGGGCAGTATCGACAGCTGCCCGAGAATCAGCGGCAGCTCGCGGTTGTTCTTGTGCTTGAACTTGAACAGCACCTTGAGCGGGTCTTCGGCGATCACGTCGTCGACGTCGGCGTAGTAGCCGCGGTACATCGGCGCGCCGGCCTTCATCAGGGTCTGGAAGCTGAACACCACGTCTTCGGCGCGGATCGGATGGCCGTCGTGGAAACGCGCCTCGGGGCGCAGGTAGAAGCGCACCCAGCTGTTGTCCGGGGCCTTCTCGATCTGCCCAGCGATCAGGCCGTACTCGGTGAAGGGTTCGTCCAGGCTCTGGCGCATCAGGGTGTCGTAGATCAGGCCGATATTGTCCGCCGGCACGCCTTTGTTGATGAACGGGTTGAGGCTGTCGAAGCCGCCGAAACCGGACTCGCGGAAGGTACCGCCCTTGGGTGCGTCCGGGTTGACGTAGTCGAAGTGCTTGAAGGTCGCCGGGTACTTCGGCGGTTCGTTGTACAGGGTCAGGGCGTGTTGCGGGGCGGCCTGGGCGAGGCAGGCGATTCCCGTCAGCAGCACGCCGCCGGCCCACGGGAGCAGGGCACGCAGGGGCATCATTGGGCTTTCTCCAGAGACTTCAGCCACCAGGCGCTCAGGCCCAGCTGGTAGGGCGGCGTGGTGACGAAGGCGAACCGGTTGCGGTACGCCAGGCGATGATAGTTGAGGTACCAGTTGGGGATGATGTAGTGCTGCCACAGCAGCACCCGATCCAGGGCCCGACCGGCGGCCAGTTGCTCGTCGCGGCTCTGCGCGGCGAGCAATTGTTCCAGCAGGTGATCGACGATGGGGTTGTCGATGCCTGCATAGTTCTTGCTGCCCTTGACCCCGACCTGGCTGGAGTGGAAGTACTGCCATTGCTCCAGGCCCGGGCTCAGGGTCTGGTTCAGGGTCATGAGGATCATGTCGAAATCGAACTGGTCCAGGCGCTGCTTGTACTGCGCCCGATCCACGGTGCGCAGGTGCGCGTCGATGCCGATGCTGGCCAGGTTCTCGACGTAGGGCTGGAGGATCCGCTCCAGGTTCGGGTTGACCAGCAGCAGCTCGAAGCGCAGCGGTTGCCCGTTGGCGTCGAGCAGGCGCTGGCCGTTGAGCTTCCAGCCGGCTTCGGCGAGCAGGCCCAGGGCCTGGCGCAGAGTCGCCCGCGGGATGCCGCGGCCATCGGTCTGCGGCAGGCTGAAGGGCTGGGTGAACAGGCTGGCGGGCAACTGCTCGCGGTAGGGCGAGAGCAGCAGCCATTCATGGCCGACCGGCAGGCCCGTGGCGGAGAACTCGCTGTTGGGGTAGTAGCTGGTCGCGCGCTTGTAGGCGCCGCTGAACAGGGTGCGGTTGGTCCACTCGAAGTCGAACATCAGGCCCAGGGCTTCGCGCACCTTACGGTCGGCGAAGATCGCCCGGCGGCTGTTCATGAACAGGCCCTGGGTCTGGGTCGGGATCTGGTGCGCCACCTGGGTCTTGATGATGTCGCCGCGATTGACCGCGGGGAAGTTGTAGCCATTGGCCCAGTTCTTCGCCTGGTGCTCGATGTAGATGTCGAACTCACCGGCCTTGAAGGCTTCGAAGGCGACGTCGCTGTCACGGTAGAACTCCACCGCGACCTTGTTGAAATTGTTGAAGCCGCGATTGACCGGCAGGTCCTTGCCCCAGTAGTCCTTGACCCGCTCGAACAGCAGCGAGCGCCCCGGTTGCACCCGGGTGATGCGGTAGGGACCACTGCCCAGCGGCGGCTCGAAGGTGGTGGCCTTGAAGTCGCGGTCTTTCCAGTAGTGCTGCGGCAGCACCGGCAACTCGCCCAGGCGCAGGATCAGCAGCGGGTTGCCGGAGCGCTTGAACACGAAGCGGATGCGCTGTGGACCGAGGATGTCCACGCGCTGCACTTCCTGCAGGTTGGTGCGGTATTGCGGGTGGCCTTCCTTGAGCAGCAACCGGTAGGAAAACGCCACATCGTAGGCGGTGATCGGGTGGCCGTCGTGGAAACGCGCCTCGGGGCGCAGGTTGAACACCACCCAGCTGCGGTCTTCGCTGTATTCGACGGAGCGGGCGATCAGGCCGTAGCTGGAAGTCGGCTCGTCGCCGGACGGCGCGTACTGGCCGGTGCCGACCATCAGCGGCTCGTTCAGCTCGTTGACCCCGTATTGCAGGAAGTTGGGCGTGGAAACCGGGCTGCTGCCCTTGAAGGTGTAGGGGTTGAGGGTGTCGAAGGTGCCAAACGCCATGACCCGCAAGGTCCCGCCTTTGGGCGCGGCGGGGTTGACCCAGTCGTAATGGGTGAACTTGGCGGGGTACTTGAGCGTGCCGAACTGCGCGTAACCATGGCTTTCAGTGATCGTTGCGCTTGCGGGAAAGCTCAAGGCCAGACTGATTAGGGACAGGAGGAGGGGACGCATCAAGGCAGAGATCCGATCCAGGCGGCTTGGGCTTTGTGCTCCGTACAGTAACAGCTTGTATCGACAGGAAAAAGGCCACCCCGGGCTGGCCACGATATTTGCTTGCCGTCGCTGGATATGCCGCAATCTGTAGCCGCTGCCGAAGGCTGCGATCGACCGGTACGGTCGTTGGGATCTTCAGGGCGCAGGAGGGCCTGCGGCCCTATCGCAGCCTAGCGGCAGCGGCTACAGCGTCGGTGGAGTATCCATTTCTAAAGGCTTGGCACAGCCCTGTAGCCGCTGCCGAAGGCTGCGATCGACCGGAACGGTCGCAGGGATCTTCCGAGCGCAGGAGGGCCTGCGGCCCTATCGCAGCCTGCGGCAGCGGCTACAGGATCAGTGAGGCAGGTAGACGGTCAGCATCTGGCCTGGCTTGAGGGCCTGGCCGGCGCGGGGATTCCAGCGCTTGAGGTGTTGCATCTCGACGTTGAAGCGCTTGGCCACCATGTACAGCGAATCGCCTTGCTTGACCTTGTACTGGGTCGACTTCTTGTCGGCGCTGGCGACCAGGGTCTTCTTGCCGGAAGCCTTGGCGCTGGTCTTGCTGCTGCCCTTGGCTTTGCTGGTGTCCTGCATGACCAGGGTCTGGCCGACCTTGAGCTGCTTGCCGCTCAGCTTGTTCCAGCGTTGCAGGTCCTTGACGTCGACCTTGTTGGCCTTGGCGATCTGCGACAGGTTATCGCCACGCTTGACCCGGTAGTTGCGCTTGGCCTGGGCCATTTCGCGACTGTCGGCACCCTCGAACACCGGCTTGAACGAACGCTGGCTGATCAGCTCCTCGGGCTTCATGGTCGACAGGCTGGCGCTCAGCAGTTGCGCCTTGGACGTCGGCACCAGCAGATGCTGGGGACCGTCGATGGTGGTGCGCTGCTTGAAGGCCGGGTTGAGCTGGAACAGCTCGTCCTCGTCGATGTTGGCCACCGCGGCGACCTTGGACAGGTCCATGCGCTGGTTGATTTCGACGACCTGGAAGTAGGGTTCGTTGGCGATCGGGTTCAGGTTGACGCCATAGGCCTCGGGCGCCAGCACCACCTGGGACAGGGCCAGCAGCTTGGGCACGTAGGCCTGGGTTTCCGACGGCAGCGGCAGGTTCCAGTAGTCGGTGGGCAGGCCGAGCTTCTCGTTGCGCTCGATGGCCCGGCTGACCGTGCCTTCGCCGGCGTTGTAGGCCGCCAGGGCCAGCAGCCAGTCGCCGTTGAACATGTCGTGCAGGCGGGTCAGGTAATCCATGGCCGCGGTGGTCGAGGCGGTGATATCGCGACGGCCATCATAGAAGCGGGTCTGGCGCAGGTTGAAGGAACGACCGGTGGACGGAATGAACTGCCACAGGCCCACCGCGTCGGCCCGGGAATAGGCCATCGGGTTGTAGGCGCTCTCGATCACTGGCAGCAGGGCCAGCTCCAGCGGCATGTTGCGTTCTTCAAGGCGCTCGACGATGTAATGGATATAGAGGCTGCCGCGTTCGCTGGCATTCTCGAGAAACGATGGATTGCTGGCGAACCACAGGCGCTGCTGTTCGATGCGCGGGTTGACGCCGATGCCTTCCTGCAACTGGAAACCTTCGCGCATGCGCTCCCAGACGTCCTGGGGCAATTGCGGGCTGGGTTTTTCATTCAGCCAGATGGGTTTCTGCTTGATGCGGGCGTTGAAATTCTGGGTGTGCGAAGCGTCGGTTTGCGGGACGTGGCTCGTGCTTTGGCAGCCCGCCAGGGTGGCGGACACAGCCACCGCGATGGCTTGAGCCAACCGCGTCAATGCGTCTGAATTGATGGATTTACGAATAGATGACGACATTGGCTGGAAGTAAGTTCCGGGCAAAAATGTCGGGCGATTCTAGAAAGCGCACCCGGTGCGGTCAACCATTCAGAATTTTCGTACCAACTCGCAGCCTGCTTAGAACTTATCTTTCCAAGCCCGCAAGGCAGCAAAAACCGCACTCTGAGCCCGGTTATCGAGGCCATTCCGTTCGTCCGCTTTTTGTTTAACGGATGTTTCACCGGTACGCAGGAAGGGATTGGTGAGCTTTTCCAGGGCCAGGGTGGAAGGCAGGGTCATGCGGCCGTTGTCTCGCAGTTCGCTGACTTTGCGCAGGCGCTCGGCGATGTCCGGGTTGTCCGGTTCCACCGCCTGGGCAAAACGCAGGTTGCTCAGGGTGTATTCGTGGGTGCAATACACCAGGGTGTCTTCGGGCAGCGCGGCCAGGCGGCTCAGGGAATGGTGCATCTGCTCCGGCGTGCCCTCGAACAGGCGCCCGCACCCGGCGGCGAACAAGGTGTCGCCGCAAAACAGCAGGCCGTGATGGTAGTAGGCAATATGCCCCAGGGTATGCCCGGGCACCGCGTAGATGTCGAAGTCCCAGCCAAGGATGCTGGCGCGGTCGTTGTCGTGCAGGGCCACGTCGCGCCCCGGGATGTTTTCGTTGGCCGGGCCCCAGACCTTGGCGCCGCTGGCTTTTTTCAGCTGTTCGACACCGCCGACATGGTCGTGGTGGTGATGGGTCACCAGGATATCGCTCAGCACCCAGCCCGGATGTTCGGCAAGCCAGGCCTGTACCGGTGCGGCGTCACCCGGGTCGACCACTGCGCAACGCTGATGGCGATGGTCCTGTAACAACCAGATGTAGTTATCGGTGAACGCGGGCAGGGCACTGATCTGTATCATCGTTGGAGTCGCCAAGCGGAAAACATTGGCGCATCTTAGAACTTCTTGGCGGGTTGGAGAATGCAATGACCGATAAAGCGTTCGCTCAGGCCGATCCTGACTGGCTGGCCCTGATCAGTGCCGCCCGTGAGTGGCTGTCGGGGCCACTGGGGCAATTTCTGCTGGATGAAGAACGACGCATGCTCGACGACGAGCTGGGGCGCTTCTTCGGCGGCTACCTGGTGCATTACGGCCCGTCGGCGCAAACCCCGCCGGCGGCGCCCCAGGTGCAGCGCAATGTACGCCTGGGCGCGCCGCTGCCCGGCGTCGAGATCGTCTGCGAGGAGCAGGCCTGGCCGCTCAGCGAGCACGCCGCCGATGTGGTGGTGCTGCAGCACGGCCTGGATTTCTGCCTGTCGCCCCACGGCCTGCTGCGCGAAGCCGCCAGCGCCGTGCGACCGGGCGGGCACCTGTTGATCGTCGGTATCAATCCCTGGAGCAGTTGGGGCCTGCGGCATGTGTTCGCCCATGACGCCTTGCGCAAGGCGCGCTGCATTTCCCCGTCGCGGGTCGCCGACTGGCTGAACCTGCTGGGCTTCGCGCTGGAGAAACGCCGCTTCGGGTGCTATCGTCCGCCGCTTGCCTCGGCGGCCTGGCAGGCTCGGTTGGCCGGCTGGGAGCGCAAGGCCGGTGACTGGCAACTGTCTGGCGGCGGCTTCTACCTGCTGGTGGCGCGCAAGATAGTGGTCGGCCTGCGCCCGGTGCGCCAGGTACGCCGCGAGCCAATGGGCAAGCTGGTGCCGCTGCCGATGGCCAAGGTCAACCGCCGGCACAGCGAACCCCCTCTTTAATTCAGCCGGGCCGAACCTGCCCGGCTTGGGCGTTGTCGATCGACGATCGGCAAGCCACAGGTATTTTCGATTGGAAGTCTGGCATGAGCGATAGCGTAGAAATCTTCACCGACGGCGCCTGCAAGGGCAATCCTGGCCCGGGGGGCTGGGGCGCACTGCTGGTGTTCAAGGGTGTGGAGAAGGAACTCTGGGGCGGCGAAGCCAACACCACCAACAACCGCATGGAGCTGATGGCGGCGATCCGCGGCCTGGAAGAACTCAAGCGCGAGTGCCAGGTGATCCTGGTCACCGACTCGCAGTATGTGATGAAGGGCATCAACGAGTGGATGGCCAACTGGAAAAAGCGCGGCTGGAAAACCGCGGCCAAGGAGCCGGTGAAAAATGCCGACCTGTGGCAGCAGCTCGATGAGCAGGTCAACCGCCATCAGGTCACCTGGAAATGGGTGCGCGGCCATACCGGCCACCACGGCAACGAACGGGCCGACCAACTGGCCAACCGCGGCGTCGACGAGGTGCGCGGTTACAAACAGGCCTGATGCCCTGAACGGGTAGTCAGTCGCAGCGCAGCGGCCGTTCGAGCCGCTGCTTCATGTCCCGCATCGCGCGGGGCGAATCCACCAGCACCGCGTCCATCTTCAGGCAGGCGGCTGCTCGGTAATCCTCGGCTGTATTGACCCCGATCGCCAGCATCCGCACCTTGCCCCGGGACTGGAAGCAATCCACCGCCGCGGGCGTCCACAGCCGGGCATCCACCTTGGAACGGGCCTCACCCAGGGTGAAAGTCTCGACCAGCTGCACCGGGCGCCGGTACTCGAAAGCCACCCAGCTGGCTGGCGCCGGCGGTGTGGTACAGCTGTGGGCCAGGGCGACACTCGCCAGGCGATCCCGGGTGTTGTCCCGGGACTCGAACAGCCGCGCCTGCGGATAGTGTGCGAACGCCTGCTGGTAGCTGGCATCGGTGGAGTAGATCAGCACCCGGTTCCAGGCGTGCAGCTGTTCCAGCAACTGCGCGACCGCCTGGGCCTGGGGCGCGGCGGGCAGGGCCTTCATGTCGAGAATGACCGGCACGGCGTCGGGGATCGCCGCCAGCGCCTGCTGTAGCGAGGGGATGCTCACCGCCTGGGAGCGAAAGGGAAATGTCACCTGGCCATCGGCCGCAGTCTGCTTGAAGTTCCAGCCGGCATTCAGTGTTTGCAACTGCGCCAGGGTTTTCTCGCTGACCGCGCCGGAGGCCGGGGTATTGGCGCTCAGGTCCGCCGGTCGGTACAGCACCGGCACGCCGTCGCGGCTCAGTTGCACCGTCAGCCAGAGCATGTCTGCACGGTTGCGCAGGGCGTTGTCGATGGCCAGCAGGGTGTTCTCGGGAAAGTCTGCGGCGCCGCCGCGATGGGCGACGATCAAGGGGGCTTGCCCGGCGTCGGGACCCGTTGCTGGCAGGGAAGAGCAGCCACTGATGAAGGCCGCGGCCAACAGCAGTGGGAGCATCTGTCGAGTCTTGAGCATGGGAGGGCGGTTTCCTGGAAATGAGTGCAAGGCCGGGTGCCAGCCCTGCCCGCCTGAGTGGGCCGTACAGTAGCGCAATGGCTGCGCTCATTTAAACAAACGCGTGGTGCTCGGGGTGAATGAGTGACCCTGTTCCGGGGCGATCAAAGGGTGAGAATGGCGCTGGCCAGTTGCAGGTCGGAGTACTGTGGGTTGCCGAGCGTCTGGCGAATATGCCGCATCGCTGCTTCCAGCTGGGCGCCGCGGATCTCGCCGGCGCTGGCGACAAAGGCCGCGGCATCGGTCCTGGCGGCGAGCACCAGTTTGTCGTCCTTGAAGGAACTGGTGGCTTTCGAACTGCCTTCGGTCGTGCTCAAGGCCAGGCTCATGGTGATGTCGGTACTGATCACCAGGCTGGTGGCCTGGCCGATGTCGGCGAACAGGCAGGTGCAAAACAAAAAGGCCAGGCGGGTTTTACAGGTAGTCATGGCAGGGTGGAGTCCGCTGAAAATATCGTCGCGCACCCTAACAAGCCCCTGTGCGGCAAACTGCATGAGCTTTGCGAATGATTGTTAAAAACTGCGCACGCCGGGGCCAGGCGAATCCGCCATGCGTGCCATGCCGCGAGAGCGTGCTAAAATCCCGCGCCTTGAAAGACTTCCACCGTTGAGAGCTGACCCCTGATGGCCAACAGATCTGTTGTACTCGATACCGAAACCACCGGCATGCCGGTGACCGACGGCCACCGGATCATTGAAATCGGTTGCGTCGAGTTGATCGGACGGCGCCTGACCGGTCGGCATTTCCACGTCTATCTGCAACCGGATCGCGAGAGCGACGAGGGCGCGATCGGCGTCCACGGCATCACCAACGAGTTCCTGGTGGGCAAGCCGCGCTTCGCCGAAGTCGCCGACGAGTTCTTCGAGTTCATCCAGGGCGCGCAGCTGATCATCCACAACGCGGCGTTCGACGTTGGCTTCATCAACAACGAATTCGCCCTGATGGGCCAGCACGACCGCGCCGACATCACCCAGCACTGCACCATCCTCGACACCCTGTTGATGGCCCGGGAACGTCACCCCGGCCAGCGCAACAGCCTCGATGCCTTGTGCAAGCGCTATGACGTCGACAACTCCGGCCGTGAACTGCACGGCGCCTTGCTCGACTCGGAGATTCTCGCCGACGTCTACCTGACCATGACCGGCGGCCAGACCAGCCTGTCCCTGGCCGGCAACGCCTCGGACGGCAACGGCAGCGAAGGTTCGGGCAACCGCGCCAGCGAAATCCGGCGTCTGTCGGCGGATCGCCAGCGTGGGCGGGTCATTCGCGCCAGCGAAGCCGAACTGGCCGAGCACCAGGTGCGTCTCGAAATCATCGCCAAATCTGCCGGGGCCCCGGCGCTCTGGACCCAGCTGGCCGAAGCCAAGGCCCAGCAACAGTAGTTGTTCGTGGGCGACCTTTTGTTACAGGAGGTCGTTGACGGGGTTACGCGCCGGCCCCCGAGCTTCTACCCTGAGATGATTGGCGGGCCCTTGTCCGCCGCCTCAGGATGCCTGGTGCCATGTACAAAGACCTGAAATTCCCCGTCCTTATCGTGCATCGCGACATCAAGGCCGACACCGTCGCCGGCGACCGGGTGCGGGGGATCGCCAGGGAGCTGGAGCAGGAAGGCTTCAGTATCTTTTCCGCGGTGGACTATGCCGAAGGGCGCCTGGTGGCCTCGACCCATCACGGCCTGGCCTGCATGCTGATCGCCGCCGAAGGCGCCGGGGAAAACACCCACCTGCTGCAGAACATGGTGGAACTGATCCGCCTGGCCCGGGTGCGCGCGCCGAACCTGCCGATCTTTGCCCTGGGCGAGCAGGTGACCCTGGAAAACGCCCCGGCCGACGCCATGAGCGAGCTCAATCAGCTGCGCGGCATTCTTTACCTGTTCGAAGACACCGTGCCGTTTCTGGCGCGGCAGGTGGCGCGGGCGGCGCGCAATTACCTCGATGGCCTGTTGCCGCCTTTCTTCAAGGCGCTGGTGCAGCACACGGCCGACTCCAATTATTCCTGGCACACCCCGGGGCACGGCGGTGGCGTGGCCTATCGCAAGAGCCCGGTAGGCCAGGCGTTCCATCAGTTCTTCGGCGAGAACACCTTGCGTTCGGACCTGTCGGTGTCGGTCCCGGAACTGGGTTCGCTGCTCGATCACACCGGGCCCCTGGCGGAAGCCGAGGCGCGGGCGGCGCGCAATTTCGGCGCCGATCACACCTTTTTCGTGATCAACGGCACCTCGACCGCCAACAAGATCGTCTGGCATTCCATGGTCGGTCGCGATGACCTGGTGCTGGTGGATCGCAACTGCCACAAGTCGGTGCTGCACGCGATCATCATGACTGGCGCCATCCCGCTGTTCCTCTGTCCGGAGCGCAATGAGCTGGGGATCATCGGCCCGATCCCGCTGAGCGAATTCAGCCGCGAGTCGATCCAGGCCAAGATCGACGCCAACCCGCTGACCCGGGGCCGGCCGGCCAAGGTCAAGCTGGCGGTGGTCACCAACTCGACCTACGACGGCCTCTGCTACAACGCCGAGCTGATCAAGCAGAGCCTGGGCAACAGCGTCGAGGTGCTGCATTTCGACGAGGCCTGGTACGCCTACGCGGCCTTCCATGAGTTCTTCGAGGGACGCTACGGCATGGGCACCTCGCGCAGCGCCGACAGCCCGCTGGTGTTCACCACCCATTCCACCCACAAACTGCTGGCGGCCTTCAGCCAGGCCTCGATGATCCATGTGCAGGACGGCGGCGCCCGGCAGCTGGATCGCGACCGCTTCAACGAAGCCTTCATGATGCACATCTCCACCTCGCCGCAGTACAGCATCATCGCCTCGCTGGACGTGGCCTCGGCAATGATGGAAGGGCCGGCGGGGCGTTCGCTGCTGCAGGAAATGTTCGACGAGGCCCTGAGCTTCCGCCGGGCCCTGGCCAACCTGCGCCAGCACATCGCCGCCGATGACTGGTGGTTTTCCATCTGGCAACCGGAGCGGGTGGAAGGCATCGACCAGGTCAGCACCGCGGACTGGCTGCTGGAGCCGGAAGGCGAGTGGCACGGGTTCGCCGGGGTGACCGACGACTATGTGCTGCTGGACCCGATCAAGGTCACCCTGGTGATGCCCGGGCTCACCGCTGGCGGTGCCCTGAGCGAGCGCGGGATACCGGCGGCGGTGGTCAGCAAGTTTCTCTGGGAGCGCGGCCTGGTGGTGGAAAAGACCGGCCTGTATTCGTTCCTGGTGCTGTTTTCCATGGGCATCACCAAAGGCAAGTGGAGCACGCTGCTGACCGAACTGCTGGAGTTCAAGCGCAACTACGACGCCAATGTCAGCCTCGCCGCCTGCCTGCCGAGCATCGCCCAGCAAGACATGGCGCGCTACCAGGGCATGGGCCTGCGCGACCTCTGCGATCAGTTGCATGCCTGCTACCGCAGCAATGCCACGGCCAAGCATCTCAAGCGCATGTACACCGTGCTGCCGGAGGTGGCGATGAAGCCCGCCGACGCCTACGATCAGTTGGTGCGGGGCGAGGTCGAGGCGGTCTCCATCGATGCCCTCGCCGGGCGGGTGGCGGCGGTGATGCTGGTGCCATACCCGCCGGGTATTCCGCTGATCATGCCGGGCGAGCGCTTCACCGAGTCAACCCGCTCGATCATCGATTACCTGGCTTTCGCCCGTACGTTCGATAGCAGCTTTCCCGGCTTTGTCGCGGATGTGCATGGATTGCAGCATGAAGACGAAGGCAATGGGCGGCAGTACACCGTCGATTGCATCAAGGTTTGAGGACGTTTCCCGCTATGCAGCCAATGATCAACCCCAAGTACCCCGGCCTGTCGGTACGTGTCGCCGACGACGGTTTCGCCGCGTATGTCTGGGGCAGCGACTTCAGCTTCGAGGTCAGCGCCTATGCCCAGGCACAGAGCGAGCAGGTGGTGGCCAAGTGGCCGTTGCATCACATCACCCCGTACCGCAAGTGCTACGGCATCGACCCCGAAGAATTCAGCAGCTATCGCGACGCCGCCGACAGCGCGGTGTTCATGGCCTACCTGGACGACGAGCCGGTTGGCCATGTGGTGGTCAGCACCAACTGGAACGGTTACGCCCATATCGACGAGCTGGCGGTGCACGCGCCGGCGCGGCGCCACGGGGTGGCCAAGGCTTTGCTGGATGTGGCGCAGTTCTGGAGTCGCAAGAAAAAACTGCCGGGCATCATGCTCGAGACCCAGAACAACAACCTGGGGGCCTGCCGCTTGTACGAGCGCTGCGGTTATGTGGTCGGCGGCATCGATCATCTGCGTTACCGCGGGATCGATCCGACCACCGCCGAGGTGGCGATTTTCTGGTATCGGCTGTTCAACGACGAGCTGGCGCGGGAAGCCGGGGTCTAGCCGGCCAGCATGCCTTCAGCCTTTTCCGTCAGGGTTTCCAGCAGCGCCTCCAGGGTGGGCGAGGAGGGGGTGCCGCTGCGGGTCAGGGCATAGAGGGTGACCGGGATCGGTGGCGACAGCGGGCAGACGTCCAGGCCGCCCTCGCGCGCGCCCAGTGCGGTGAAGGGGTCGACAATCGCCAGGCCTTCGCCGGCCTCGACCATGCTGCGCATCATCTGGTGGGTTTGCACCCGGGTGTGGATAGTCGGGCTCGGGCGCAGGTTCTGCAGCTTGCTGTCCAGGGTCACGCTCAGCGGGTCCTGGCCTTCCAGGCCAACCATGGCCTGGCCCGCCAGGTCCTGCAGGGAAATGTACTTCTGCTTCGGTTGCAGCCAGCCGTGCGGGGCCAGCAGTTGCAGCTTGCCCTGGGCCAGGGCGACGCACTGGATATCGGGGTGATCGGGGTTGTGCAGGCTCAGGCCCAGGTCGCCTTCGCGCAGCAACAGGTTCTTGACCATGTCGCGGGTGCCCTGGCTGGCGAGGTTGCACGGGGTATCGGGAAAACGCCGGCGCAGGGCGGCGATGCTCTGTGGCAACAGTTGCTGGGCCAGGGGCGGGGTGCCGATGATGCGCAAGGGCGGCGCCTGGTATTGCTTCAGGCTGTCGGCCAGGCGTTGCACGGGTTCGAAGGCGTCATACAGGGTGGCGATCGCCGGCTGTAGCTCGCGGGCCTCCCGGGTGGCTTGCAGGCGTCCGCGAACACTGGCGAAGAGCATGAAACCCGATTGGCTTTCGGCGTCGCGCAGGATCGTTTCCACCTCGGCCACCGGCAGTTGCAGCAGCTCGGCGGCCGTGCCCAGGTGTCCGGTTTGCAGGAGCGCCTGAATCACTTCGATATGACGTAAACGCATGCTTGAAGTCCATGTCCAGCCGGTGAGGGATTCACACTGAATCCTAACTCATGTCCACGCATATGACTTCTGCTCATAACGGCACGTTATGAAGGAAGGATGGTCTCGGGTTCGCGAATGAGGGTGACGCCCGATTGCACGAGGAGAAACTGGTTGTCGTCCATTTTGTTGACGCGGTCGCCAATGGCCAGGCGATAGGTGGTAACGGGCTCCGAGCCGGCGATGCCGTCTGGCGACGGGGTGGATTCCTGGAACTCATGCACCGAATAGACCCGGCCTTCCGCGTCCCTGGCATGAAATTGTCCGACGAGTACTGCTGCCATCTTTAGAGCCTCTGGAGATAAAACACTCAATTTGCGGTCCTGTAGACCCTGCCTGGGCGAAGTAAGTTTAGCGGCGGAAAAAAAATAGTCCGCGGTCCTGATTGCAACTGGCGTGCAGCGGCGTGGAGCCTGGAAAAGCCCACGGAATTTTCTGCGGCAGGTGGTTGTGGGCAGGGTGGATCATCTATAACTATCAGCCTCCTTAACCAGAAGTCGGGGATTCACTATGAGCAACGTCTACACGATTGCAGTGCTGGTTGGCAGCCTGAGAAAGGCCTCGATCAACCGGAAAGTGGCGCTGGCCCTGGCCGAACTGGCGCCGGCCAACCTGCGGTTGCAGATTGTCGAGATCGGCGACCTGCCGCTCTACAACGAAGACATCGATGTGGATCCGCCGGCCGCCTACAAGGTGTTCCGCGAGCAGGTCAGCGCCGCCGATGCCGTGCTGTTCGTCACTCCGGAATACAACCGCTCGGTTCCCGCACCCATGAAAAACGCCATCGACGTGGGGTCGCGCCCCTACGGCAAGAGCGCCTGGAACGGCAAGCCGGGGGCGGTGATCAGCGCATCCCCGGGCGCTATCGGCGGTTTTGGCGCCAACCATCACCTGCGCCAGTCCCTGGTGTTCCTCAATGTACCGTGCATGCAGCAGCCGGAAGCCTACCTGAGCGGCGCCGGTTCGGCCTTCGACGAGGCGGGCAAGCTGTCCGAGTCGCTCAAGCCGTTCCTGGAGAAGTTCATCAACGCCTACGCGCAGTGGGTCGAGCAGCACAAAAAGCTCTGATCCTGGCACCGCGGGAGTCGGCCAGCCGGCTTCCGCGGGTGATGGGATATTCCTCTCGCCGTGAGAAAAGCGCTTTACCGCATATCTGAATATTCATATATTCGCCGCTCCAACTGCCTGGAGTGGCCCTGGTGTCCGACGCTCTCAACCCCGCCGAACTGTTCAAGGCGCTTGCCGACGAAACCCGCAGTCGCATCGCCTTGCTCGTGACCCGCGAAGGCGAGTTGTGTGTCTGTGAGTTGACCGCCGCCCTGGGCCAGAGCCAGCCGAAGATCTCCCGGCACCTGGCGCTGTTGCGCAGTTGCGGCCTGCTGGCCGACCGCCGCCAGGGGCAATGGATCTACTACCGGCTGCACCCGCAATTGTCACCCTGGGTGACCACATTGCTGCAGGACACGCTGGAGGCCAACAGCCCCTGGCTGCAGGCTGACCTGCAACGCCTGCAGACCATGGCCGATCGTCCCGATCGCCCCGTGCGCTGCTGCTGAATTCCCATCCACCTCACTTTTCCTGTTCAAGGCTGCCCGGCATGCTGACTGCTTCATTGATTTTCCTGCTGACCATTACCCTGGTGATCTGGCAGCCCAAGGGCCTCGGCGTGGGCTGGAGCGCGGTGTTCGGCGCGGTGCTGGCGTTGCTGTTCGGGGTGGTACAACTGACGGACATTCCGGTGGTCTGGCAGATCATCTGGAACGCCACCGGCACCTTCGTGGCCTTGATCATCATCAGCCTGCTGCTCGACGAGGCCGGGTTTTTCGCCTGGGCGGCCTTGCATGTGGCGCGCTGGGGGCAGGGCAGCGGGCGCAAGCTGTTTGCCTTCATGGTGCTACTGGGGGCGCTGGTGTCGGCGCTGTTCGCCAACGACGGGGCGGCGCTGATTCTCACGCCGATCGTAATCTCCATGCTGCTGGCGTTGCGCTTCTCCCGGGCGGCGACCCTGGCGTTCGTCATGGGCGCCGGGTTCATCGCCGATACCGCGAGCCTGCCGCTGGTGGTGTCGAACCTGGTGAACATCGTTTCCGCGGACTTCTTCAATATCGGCTTCAACCAGTACGCCGCAGTGATGCTGCCGGTGAACCTGGTCAGCGTGGCCGCGACCCTGGCGGTGCTGCTGTGGTTCTTCCGCCGCGACATTCCGCAGGCCTACAACCCCGAGGAACTGGAGCCGCCCGCCAGCGCGATCCACGACAAGGCCACCTTTGTCGCCGGCTGGTGGGTGCTGGTCATCCTGCTGCTGGGCTGTTTTGCCCTGGAGCCGCTGGGCATTCCCATCAGCGCGATTTCGGCGGTGTGCGCGGCCTTGCTGCTGGGCATCGCGGCCAAGGGCCACAAGATTTCGACGCGCAAGGTGCTCAAGGAAGCGCCGTGGCAGATCGTGATTTTCTCCCTCGGCATGTACCTGGTTGTGTACGGCCTGCGTAATGCCGGGCTGACCACCCACTTGGCCGGCTGGCTCGACCGCTTCGCCGACTACGGCATCTGGGGCGCGGCCATGGGCACCGGGCTGCTGACCGCGGTCCTGTCATCGATCATGAACAACCTGCCGACGGTGCTGATCGGCGCGCTGTCCATCGACGCCAGCCAGGCCAGCGGCGTGATCAAGGACGCGATGATCTACGCCAACGTGATCGGCAGCGACCTGGGGCCGAAGATCACTCCGATCGGCAGCCTGGCCACCTTGCTCTGGCTGCACGTGCTGGATCGCAAGGACATCCATATCGGCTGGGGCCGCTACTTCAAGGTCGGCATCGTGCTGACCCTGCCGGTGCTGCTGGTGACCCTGGCGGCGCTGGCCCTGCGCTTGTCGGTGACGTGAGGGGCAGGTTCGTATTCGTCGAAAACCCGCATCCACCACGTAACCTGTAGGAGCGAGCTTGCTCGCGAAGTGTCGTATCTGGCACCCCGCGTTGCCCCTATCGCGAGCAAGCTCGCTCCTACAGGTTCGGTGTTTGGCGCAGTTGAAGGAGTTATAGAAGCTCAACTCGCCCCCGGCACATTCGGCCAGAGGTCCGCCACCAGGAACAGGCGTTCGGCTTCCTCCCAGTCGCCGGCGCGGTTTTCCGTGAGGCGCACCAGCAGTTGCGCCGGGGCGTGCGGGTCGAGTTCCTCCAGCCAGGCTTGCAGCTGTGGGGCGCTCCAGGTTTGTTCCGCCGGGTAGGACGCGGGCGCCAGCCAGGCCTGGCGTGGCAAGGGTTGCCAGCGCCCGGGC
This sequence comes from Pseudomonas sp. GW531-T4, assembly GCF_017349615.1. Lineage (NCBI taxonomy): Bacteria > Pseudomonadati > Pseudomonadota > Gammaproteobacteria > Pseudomonadales > Pseudomonadaceae > Pseudomonas > Pseudomonas sp. GW531-T4. The sequence continues at coordinate 61,067 of NZ_JACMZT010000025.1, read as the reverse complement.
GGGCTTTGCGCGATAAAGGCTGGCCAGTCGCGCTGGTGCAGCCAACGCCCGCGCAGGTGCTGCGGGTGGGCGCCGCGGGGCGGTTGCGTGGTGCCGGGCCAGGGGTAGAGCAGGTAGCCGCCGAGCCACAGGTGGGCGCTGAAGTCCTGGATATCCATGGCCGCCAGCACTTCCAGGCTGTCGGCGCGGGCGGAGATCGGCAACTGGTGTTCGTTCAGGTGCGCCAGCTTGCGGTCCAGGCGATCGTGGCAGCCGGGGCCCAGCCACAACGCGGTGTTCGTGCCGTTGCCATGTTGCGGGCCGAGGTAGAGCTTGATCGCCAGTTCCAGATGGTGAATGCCGTCGCGATCGCGCAGCAGCATGTCCAGTTCGCCCAGGGTGTGGCCGGCGCGACGGATCGGCAGGTTGGCCGCCAGCAGCTCGACGCCGGGCGCGTGCTGTACGGCAAATTGCCACAGGCGTTCGTAGTACAGCCCCAGGCGTTTGGTCGGCCCGAGGGCCAGCCAGCGGCGCAGGGCGCGGCCGTCCTGGTCCAACTGATGCAGCCAGTGCGCCAGCAGCTGCGGCGCCTGCACCCAGTCGCTGCCGGCCAGTGGATGGCGCTGCGGCCAGGGCGTCTGGTCGAGCATCGGCGGCGCGAGGATGACCCAGGCCAGGTCGCGCACTTCGGGGTGGCGCAACTGGCGGGGGAGGTCGAGCAAGCCGGGAAACAGGATCATTCTGCGAGCATAGCGCCTAACGTCGAGGCTGAAAGGATTTTGTCTATGGCCGGCTTTCGCCCATAATCTCTGCTTTGCCCGTCCCAGAACCCCTGCAGGAGCCCCATGGAGCAATTTCGCAATATCGGCATTATCGGTCGCCTGGGCAGTTCGCAGGTGCTGGACACAGTTCGCCGACTGAAAAAGTTTCTGCTCGCCCGCCACCTGCATGTGATCCTCGAAGACACCATCGCCGAAGTGCTGCCCGGCCACGGCCTGCAGACCTCCTCGCGCAAGCTGCTCGGCGAAGTCTGCGACATGGTGATCGTGGTCGGCGGCGACGGTAGCCTGCTGGGCGCAGCCCGCGCCCTGGCGCGCCACAACATTCCGGTGCTGGGGATCAACCGCGGCAGCCTGGGCTTCCTCACCGACATTCGTCCGGACGAGCTGGAAGTCAAGGTCGCCGAAGTCCTCGACGGCCATTACCTGGTGGAAAACCGCTTCCTGCTGCAGGCCGAAGTGCGGCGCCACGCCGAAGCCATCGGCCAGGGCGACGCACTGAACGATGTGGTGCTGCACCCGGGCAAGTCGACGCGGATGATCGAGTTCGAGATCTACATCGACGGCCAGTTCGTCTGCAGCCAGAAGGCCGACGGCCTGATCGTCGCCACGCCGACCGGCTCCACCGCCTACGCCTTGTCCGCCGGCGGGCCGATCATGCATCCCAAGCTCGACGCCATTGTGATTGTGCCGATGTACCCCCATACCTTGTCGGGAAGGCCGATCGTGGTCGATGGCAACAGCGAGCTGAAAATCGTCGTGTCCAAGGATATGCAGATCTACCCGCAGGTTTCCTGCGACGGGCAGAACCATTTCACCTGTGCCCCCGGTGACACCATCACTGTCAGCAAGAAGGCGCAGAAACTGCGCCTGATCCATCCGCTGGACCACAACTATTACGAGGTCTGCCGGACCAAGCTCGGCTGGGGCAGCCGACTGGGTGGTGGAGGCGACTGATGCTCGATCCCGCGCGAAGTTATGACCTGATCGGTGATGTGCACGGTTGCGCCCTGACCCTCGAACACCTGCTGGACAAGCTCGGTTATCGCAAGCAGGGCGGCGTCTGGCGGCATCCGTCGCGCATGGCGGTGTTCCTCGGCGACATCATCGACCGCGGCCCACGGATCCGCGAAGCCTTGCACATCGTCCACGACATGGTCGAGGCCGGCCAGGCGCTGTGCGTCATGGGTAACCATGAGTTCAACGCCCTGGGCTGGGTCACCCCGGCAGCGCCCGGCGGCGGCAGGCATTTCGTGCGCGAACACACGCCGCGCCATGCCCGGCTGATCAATGAGACCCTGGCGCAATTCGAGCAGTACCCCAAGGACTGGCACGATTTCCTCGACTGGTTCTACCAGATGCCGCTGTTCATCGACGCCGGGCGTTTTCGCGTGGTGCATGCCTGCTGGGACGCCGGCCTGATCGAACCGCTGCGGGCGCAATACCCCGACGGCTGCATCGACGAGCACTTCCTCCAGGCCTCGGCGGTACCCGGCAGCTTCGCCAATAACGTGTTCGACCGCCTGCTGCGCGGCACCGACATGCGCCTGCCCCATGGCCTGACCATGACCAGCGGCGATGGCCTGACCCGTTCGTTCTTCCGCACCAAGTTCTGGGAAGACGACCCGCAGACCTACGGCGACATCGTGTTCCAGCCCGATGCGCTGCCCGAACCGGTGGCCCGCACGCCGCTGTCCTCGGCGGAGAAAAACAACCTGCTGCGCTACGGCGTCGATGAGCCGTTGCTGTTCGTCGGCCATTACTGGCGCAGCGGCAAACCGGCGCCGATTCGCTCGAACCTGGCCTGCCTGGATTACAGCGCGGTGCTCTACGGCAAGCTGGTGGCTTATCGCCTGGACCAGGAAACCCGCCTGGACCCGGACAAATTCGTCTGGGTCTATGTCGAGCGGCCGGAGGAGCAGCAATGAGTGCGGTTGCGGTATTGCGTCTGCCGTTGAATGTGGACCTGAGTGGCTTCGTCAAACTGTTGCAGCGCATGCAGGTGCCGCACCGGGTCAGCGAGGAAGCGGGGGAGCAGGTGCTCTGGGTGCCGGACGCCATCAGCGAGGACGTGCGTTCGTTGTACGAGCGTTTTCCGGCGGGCGATCCCGAGCAGCAACTGGACATCCCCGAGGCCGGCGCCGCCCTGCGGCGTCCGGGGTTCGTCGAGCAACTGCGGCGTAGCCCGGCTACTGCGCTGATCCTGCTGCTGAGCCTGATTGTTGCCGCCTTGACTTTGCTCGGCGATAACCTTGGCACCCTGCGCTGGCTGACCTTCCTCGAATTCCGCGTGGTCGGCGACTACATCCAGTTCACGCCCCTGGCCGACAGCCTGGCGGCGGGGCAGTGGTGGCGCCTGGTCACGCCGATGCTGATCCACTTCGGCTTCCTGCACATCGCCATGAACGGCATGTGGTACTGGGAGCTGGGGCGGCGCATCGAACAGCGCCAGGGCAGCATCAACCTGCTGGGCCTGACGTTGCTGTTCAGCCTGGTGTCGAACTACGCGCAATACCTGTTCAGCGGGCCGAGCCTGTTCGGCGGCCTGTCCGGCGTGCTCTACGGCCTGCTCGGGCATTGCTGGATCTATCAGTTGCTGTCGCCCAACCCGGCCTATCGCCTGCCTCGCGGAGTCCTGGCGATGATGCTGGTGTGGTTGCTGATCTGTATGTCGGGGCTGATCTCGGTGATCGGCTTCGGTGAAATCGCCAACGCCGCCCACGTCGGCGGGTTGCTCGTCGGATGCCTCACAGGTTTGTTGGGCGGCTTGTACAGCCGCCGTAAACTGGCCGTCTAATGCTGGAGACCGCTTATGTCGTCGTTTGTTGAAATGATTGAAAACATCACCCCGGACATCTACCAGAGCCTGAAACTGGCGGTAGAGATCGGCAAATGGTCCGATGGCCGCAAGCTCACCGCCGAGCAGCGCGAGTTGTCCCTGCAGGCAATGATCGCCTGGGAAATGCAGAACCTGCCCGAAGAGCAGCGCACCGGCTACATGGGCCCGCAAGAATGTGCGTCGAAGTCGATCGAAGTACCGAACATCCTGTTCAAGTCGGATGCCATCCATTGATCGAAATTGGCCGTGGCTCCATCAGTAAAATGTCGGCGCGCCTGGACGGGGCGGATGTCCAGTACGCCTTTCGTCTTGGCGACACCGAGGTGCCGGTCAATCCATTGATCGGCAGCACCGTGCGCCTGGAATACCTGGGGGCGATCCACTGCACCCATTGCGGGCGCAAGACCAAGACCAGCTTCAGTCAGGGTTACTGCTACCCGTGCATGACCAAGCTGGCCCAGTGCGATGTCTGCATCATGAGCCCGGAACGCTGCCACTACGACGCCGGCACCTGCCGCGAGCCGTCCTGGGGCGAGCAGTTCTGCATGACCGACCACGTGGTGTACCTGGCCAATTCGTCGGGGATCAAGGTCGGCATTACCCGCGCCACCCAGCTGCCCACCCGCTGGCTCGACCAGGGCGCCAGCCAGGCGTTGCCGATCATGCGTGTGGCGACCCGCCAGCAGTCCGGTTTCGTCGAGGACCTGTTCCGCACCCAGGTGGCCGACAAGACCAACTGGCGCGCCTTGCTCAAGGGCGACGCCGAGGCGGTGGACCTGGCGCAGGTGCGCGACCAGCTGTTCGCCTCCTGCGCCGAGGGCCTGCGCGCCTTGCAGGAACGCTTCGGCCTGCAGGCGATCCAACCGGTCAGCGATGTCGAGCCGATTGAGATCCGCTACCCGGTCGAGCAGTACCCGGCCAAGATCGTCAGCTTCAACCTGGACAAGAACCCGATTGCCGAAGGCACGCTGCTGGGGATCAAGGGCCAATACCTGATCTTCGATACCGGCGTGATCAATATTCGTAAATACACGGCCTACCAGCTCGCCGTGCATCAGTAGAAGGATTCGACGCATGCGCACCGAACAACCGAAGATGATTTACCTGAAGGACTATCAGGCGCCCGAGTACCTGATCGACGAAACACACCTGACCTTCGAGTTGTTCGAGGACCACAGCCTGGTCCATGCGCAACTGGTGATGCGCCGCAACCCAGTGCATGGCGGTGGCCTGCCGCCGCTGGTGCTCGACGGCCAGCAGCTGGAACTGCTGTCGGTGTCCCTGGGCGACCGCGAGCTGACGGCCGCGGATTACCAGCTGAATGCCAACCACCTGACCCTGCAGCCGACCAGCGAATCCTTCACAGTCGACACCAGCGTCAAGATCCACCCGGAAAGCAACACCGCCCTGGAAGGCCTGTACAAGTCCAGCGGCATGTTCTGCACCCAGTGCGAGGCCGAGGGCTTTCGCAAGATCACGTACTACCTCGACCGCCCGGACGTGATGAGCAAGTTCACCACCACAGTGGTCGCCGAGCAGCACAGCTATCCGGTGCTGTTGTCCAACGGCAACCCGATCGCCAGTGGGCCGGGCGAAGACGGCCGGCACTGGGCGACCTGGGAAGACCCGTTCATGAAACCGGCCTACCTGTTCGCCCTGGTGGCGGGCGATCTGTGGTGTGTCGAGGACAGCTTCACCACCATGAACCAGCGCGAGGTCGCGCTGCGCATCTACGTCGAGCCGGAAAACATCGACAAGTGCCAGCACGCCATGACCAGCCTGAAGAAGTCCATGCGCTGGGATGAACAGACCTATGGCCGTGAGTACGACCTGGACATCTTCATGATCGTCGCGGTCAACGACTTCAACATGGGCGCCATGGAAAACAAGGGCCTCAACATCTTCAACTCCAGCGCCGTGCTGGCCCGCGCCGAGACCGCCACCGACGCCGCGCACCAGCGGGTCGAGGCGATCGTCGCCCACGAATACTTCCACAACTGGTCGGGCAACCGCGTGACCTGCCGCGACTGGTTCCAGCTGTCGCTCAAGGAAGGCTTCACGGTATTCCGCGATGCCGGTTTCTCCTCGGACATGAACTCGCGCACGGTCAAGCGCATCCAGGACGTGGCCTACCTGCGCACCCACCAGTTCGCCGAAGACGCCGGCCCCATGGCTCACGCCGTGCGCCCGGAAAGTTTTATCGAGATCTCCAACTTCTACACCCTGACCGTGTACGAGAAGGGCTCGGAAGTGGTCGGCATGATCCGCACCCTGGTGGGCGCCGAAGGCTTCCGCAAGGGCAGCGACCTGTACTTCGAGCGCCACGACGGCCAGGCCGTGACCTGCGACGATTTCGTCAAGGCCATGGAAGACGCCAACGGCATCGACCTCGCCCAGTTCAAGCGCTGGTACAGCCAGGCCGGCACCCCGCGCCTGGCGGTCAGCGAAGCCTATGACGCGGCGGCGAAGACCTACAGCCTGACCTTCCGCCAGAGCTGCCCGCAAACCCCGGACAAGGTGGAAAAGCTGCCGTTCGTGATTCCGGTCGAGCTGGGCCTGCTGGACGCCAAGGGCGCGGCCATTGCCCTGCGCCTGGCCGGCGAAGCCGCCGCGCAAGGCACTTCGCGGGTGATCTCGGTGACCGAGGCCGAGCAGACCTTCACCTTCGTCGACATCGCCGAACAGCCGCTGCCGTCCTTGCTGCGCGGCTTCTCGGCGCCGGTGAAGCTGAGCTTCCCGTACAACCGCGACCAGCTGATGTTCCTCATGCAGCACGACAGCGACGGCTTCAACCGTTGGGACGCCGGCCAGCAACTGGCGGTGCAGGTGCTGCAAGACCTGATTGCCCAGCACCAGCAGGGCCAGGCACTGGTGCTGGACCAGCGTCTGGTCACCGCGCTGGCGACGCTGCTGGCCGATGACAGCCTGGACCAGGCCATGGTCGCGGAAATGCTCTCGCTGCCGGGCGAGGCCTACCTGACCGAGATCAGCGAAGTGGCGGATGTCGAGGCCATTCATGCGGCGCGCGAGTTCGCTCGCCAGCAATTGGCCGATAGCCTGTTCGACGCGCTGTGGAAGCGTTACCAGGCCAATCGCGAGGTCTCCAGGAGCACCGACTATGTCGCCGAGTCCGCGCACTTCGCCCGTCGCGCCCTGCAAAACATCGCGCTGTCGTACCTGATGCTCACCGAGAAGCCGCAAGTGCTGGCGGCGGCCATCGAGCAGTTCGACGCCGCCGACAACATGACCGAGCGCCTGACAGCGCTGGCGGTGCTGGTCAACTCGCCGTTCGAGGCCGAGAAGGCCAAGGCCCTGGCGGTGTTCGCCGAGCACTTCAAGGACAATGCCCTGGTCATGGACCAGTGGTTCAGCGTCCAGGCCGGCAGCACGCTGCCGGGCGGGCTGGAGCGGGTCAAGGCGCTGATGCAGCACCCGGCGTTCAACATCAAGAACCCGAACAAGGTGCGCGCCCTGATCGGCGCCTTCGCCGGCCAGAACCTGACCAACTTCCACGCCGCGGACGGCTCCGGCTACCGTTTCCTGGCCGACCTGGTGATCCAGCTCAACGGCTTCAACCCGCAGATCGCCTCGCGGCAACTGGCGCCGCTGACCCGCTGGCGCAAATACGACAGCGCCCGCCAGGCGCTGATGAAAGGCGAGCTGGAACGCATCCGCGCCTCCGGCGAGCTGTCCAGCGATGTGTTCGAAGTGGTCAGCAAAAGCCTGGCCTGACCCTTGTAGGAGCGGCCGGTCGACGCTCCTACAGGGGAGTGGAGCTGTCCGGCTCGCTCTGCAAGGCGTCAGGCAGATCCCGGTGATAGTTCTGCGCGCCGATGGCGTGCAGGATGCCGACCCGTTCAAGCTTGGTGTGGACCTTGAGGTTGGCTTCGCACAGCTTCACCACAATCCCGCGCTTGTGCAGTTGGCCTATCACTTCCTCCAGCATCTGCAAGCCCGTGATGTCCATGAAAGGCACGTGTCTCAGGCGAATGATCAGCACCTGCGGGTCGCTGTGGGTCTGCGCCAGCGCGCGCTCGAAAGTCTCCGCGGCACCGAAGAACAGCGGCCCCTCGATGGTGTAGATCAGCACGCCCGGTGGCAGATGCAATTGGCCGTTGCCGTGCAGCTCGTGTTGCAGGTCCTGCTCCACCACCTGTTGCACCTCCACCGAGGAGGCCATGCGCCGCAGGAAGTGCAGCATCGCCAGGATCACCCCGATATTCACCGCGATCACCAGATCGCTGAACACCGTGAGGACAAAGGTAGCCAGCAGAATCGCCACGTCCGCCCGGGGCGCCCGTTGCACCATGCGCTTGAAGTGGTGCAGTTCGCTCATGTTGTAGGCCACCACGAACAGGATCGCCGCCAGGGCGCACAGCGGGATATTGGCCGCCAGTGGCGCGAGAAACAGGATGATCAGCACCAGGACCAGCGCGTGGATGATGCCCGCCAGCGGGCTGCTGCCGCCGTTGCGGATATTGGTTGCGGTGCGGGCAATCGCGCCGGTGGCGGCGAATCCGCCGAACAGCGGGGTGGCCAGGTTGGCGATGCCCTGGCCGATCAGTTCCTGGTTGGAGTCGTGGCGGGTGCCGGCCATGCCGTCGGCCACCACCGCCGACAACAGCGACTCGATGGCGCCGAGCATGGCGATGGCGAAGGCCGGACCGATCAGGTCCAGCACTCGCGGCAGGCTGATTTCAGGCAGCTGCAACGCCGGCAACCCCTGGGGAATACCGCCGAAGGCGCTGCCGATGGTGGCCACGCCGTCGAACTGGAACAGGGACTGCAGGGCCGTGGCCAGGGTCATGGCGACCAGGGGCGCCGGCAGGCGTTTGAGCTGCGCGATCCTCGGCACGCCCCACAACAGCGCCAGGCTGAGCAGGGCCAGCAAGGTGGTGGCCAGGTGCAGGTCGGGCAGGGCTTGCAGCAGGTGCCAGAGCTTCTGGTGGAAGTACTCGCCGCCGACGGCGGGCAGGCCGAAGAAGTCCTTCCACTGGCTGACCCAGATGATCACCCCGATCCCGGCGGTAAAGCCGAGTATCACCGGGTCCGGGATGAACTTGATCAGCGCCCCGAGGCGACTGATGCCCAGCAGGAACAGGATGATCCCGGCCATCATGGTCGCCAGTTGCAGGCCGTCGACCCCGTACTTGGCAGTGACCCCGGCCAGAATCACGATAAAGGCCCCGGTGGGACCGGCGATCTGCAAGCGGCTGCCGCCGAACAGCGACACCAGCAGGCCGCCGACGATGGCGGTGTAGATCCCCTGTTCGGGCTTGACCCCGGAGGCGATGGCGAAGGCCATGGCCAGGGGCAGCGCCACCACGCCGACAATCACCCCGGACACCAGGTTGCGGGCCCAGTGCGCGCGTCCCAGCAATCCGGCTTTCCACGCCTCGCGTATGGCAATCATGGCTCACTCCCGACATCCGACTCGCAGATCACGCTGCTCATCATAGCCAAAGCCAGGAGGCGCGGCCCATGGCCTGAGTCAGTCTTTGCGCGGCTATCGGCTGCAGCCACTGGGATCGAGGAGTGCAGTCCGCGGCGTTGGTGTTCTTGCCTCAGCTACGCTTCGTACACCACCCCCAGTATCGACTGAGCAGTCAGGTTCCAGGCTGGGGCGATGGTTAACAAAAGATAACGTGGCGTCGATTGTCAGACGTTTCGAAAGCCCGATAGGATAGGTCAGCTTCCGAAGGGGCTCTAGATTGCAGGTTTCAGGACATTGTCCTAACCGCCCCGAACGGCGCCCTGTAAAGGTTGAACGACCTAACAATAATAAATGGGGGAGAGGTCTATGAGTGAGCCTGTCATGGGTGTGAGTTCCTGCCGCCCGCCGGCCTTGCGCAGATTTGCGTTGCTGGCTACAGCGCTCTCGCTGTTGGGGGTCGCCCTGTTGTCGGCCCCGGTCCAGGCCGCCGCGTCCGCGGCGGACACTGTCTATTCCACCGAATCGGCCAAGGCCAGCAAGGGCCTGATGCTCGATGTCGTGCATGCCGGTCCGCGCCTGGTCGCCGTCGGCGATCGCGGGCACATTCTCTATTCCGACGATCAGGGCCAGACCTGGACCCAGGCCAAGGTGCCGACCCGGCAGCTGCTGACCGCGGTGTATTTCGTCGATGCCAAGCACGGTTGGGCCGTCGGCCACGATGCCCAGGTGCTCGCCAGCGAAGACGGTGGCCTGACCTGGACCAAGCAATTCGAAGACCTCAAGCGTGAAGCACCGCTGCTGGACGTGTGGTTCCAGGACACCAGCAACGGCTTTGCCGTGGGCGCCTACGGCGCGCTGCTGGCCACCACCGACGGCGGTAAAACCTGGGAAGACGCCAGCGACCGCCTGGACAACGAAGACCAGTACCACCTCAACGCCATCGCTGCGGTGAAGGATTCCGGCCTGTTCATCGTCGGCGAGCAGGGCAGCATGTTCCGCTCCGCCGACTGGGGACAAACCTGGGAACGCCTCGAAGGCCCTTATGAAGGTTCGTTCTTCGGCGTGATCGGCACCGCCCAGCCCGCCACGCTGCTGGCCTACGGCCTGCGCGGCAACCTCTATCGCTCCACCGACTTCGGCAGCACCTGGGAGCAGGTCGAACTCAAGGCCGCCCGCGGCAGCCTGGAGTTCGGCCTGTCCGGCGCCACGCTGCTGGACGACGGTTCGCTGGTGATCGTCGGCAACGGCGGCAGCGTGGTGCGCAGCACCGACAACGGCGTGACCTTCAGCGTCTACAACCGTCCGGACCGGATCTCCCTGGCAGCGGTGACGGCAGCCGGCAATGGCAACCTGATTCTGGCGGGGCAGGGCGGTGTGCGCTCGACCTCGTCGAATGGCGCCGATCTCGGAAAATAATCAGGGCAAGCAAGCCGGGCCAATAATAAGAAGGCGGGAACACTTCCATGAGCAGTCATCAAACCGACAAGGCGACGTTTCTCGAGCGTCTGATTTTCAACAACCGCCCGGCAGTGATCGTCATCTGCCTGCTGGTCAGCGTTTTCCTGTTCTGGCAGGCCACGCTGATCAAGCCGTCCACCAGCTTCGAAAAAATGATCCCGCTCGAGCATCCCTTCATCGAGAAGATGATGGAGCATCGCAACGACCTGGCGAACCTGGGCAACACCGTGCGCATCTCGGTGGAGGCCAAGGACGGTGACATCTTCACCAAGGACTACATGGAGACACTGCGGCAGATCCACGACGAGGTGTTCTACATCTCCGGCGTCGACCGCTCGGGCCTCAAGTCGCTGTGGAGCCCCAGCGTGCGCTGGACCGAGGTGACGGAGGAAGGCTTCGCCGGCGGCGAAGTGATCCCGCAGAGCTACAACGGCTCGGCCGACAGCCTCGATCTGCTGCGCAACAACGTGCTCAAGTCGGGCCAGGTCGGGCGCCTGGTGGCCAACGACTTCAAGTCGAGCATCGTCGACATTCCGCTGCTGGAGTCCTACCCGGACCCGCAGGACCAGGGCAAGCTGCTGGCCCTGGACTACCAGAAGTTCTCCCATGAGCTTGAAGAAAAGATCCGCGACAAGTTCGAGGCGCAGAACCCCAATGTGAAGATCCACATCGTCGGTTTCGCCAAGAAGGTCGGCGACCTGATCGACGGCCTGATCATGGTGGTGATGTTCTTCGGCGTCGCCTTCCTGATCACCCTGGTGCTGCTGTACTGGTTCACCTGGTGCATCCGCAGCACCATCGCCGTGCTCATCACCACCCTGGTGGCGGTGGTCTGGCAACTGGGCCTGATGCACGCCGTGGGCTTCGGCCTCGACCCCTATTCGATGCTGGTGCCGTTCCTGATCTTCGCCATCGGCATTTCCCACGGCGTGCAGAAAATCAACGGTATCGCCCTGCAATCCAGCGGTGCCGACAACGCCCTGACCGCGGCCCGGCGTACCTTCCGCCAGCTGTTCCTGCCGGGGATGATCGCGATCCTCGCCGACGCCGTGGGCTTCATCACCCTGCTGATCATCGACATCGGGGTGATTCGCGAGCTGGCCATCGGCGCGTCCATCGGCGTGGCGGTGATCGTATTCACCAACCTGATCCTGCTGCCGGTGGCGATTTCCTATGTCGGCATCAGCAAGCGCGCAATCGAGCGCAGCAAGAGGGACGCTACCCGCGAGCATCCGTTCTGGCGCCTGCTGTCGAACTTCGCCAGCCCGAAAGTCGCCCCGGTGTCGATCTTCCTGGCCCTGCTGGCCTTCGGTGGCGGCCTCTGGTACAGCCAGAACCTGAAGATCGGCGACCTCGACCAGGGCGCGCCGGAGCTGCGTCCGGACTCGCGCTACAACAAGGACAACAACTTCATCATCAACAACTATTCCACCAGTTCCGACGTGCTGGTGGTGATGGTCAAGACCGCCTCCGAAGGCTGCTCGCGCTACGAAGCCATGGCGCCGATCGATGAGCTGATGTGGAAGATGCAGAACACCGAGGGCGTGCAATCGGCGATTTCCCTGGTGACCGTGTCCAAGCAGATGATCAAGGGCATGAACGAGGGCAACCTGAAATGGGAAACCCTGTCGCGCAACCCGGATGTGCTGAACAACTCCATCGCCCGTGCCGATGGCCTGTACAACAACAATTGCTCGCTGGCGCCGGTGCTGATCTTCCTCAACGACCACAAGGCCGAGACCCTCGACCGCGCGGTGCATGCGGTGCAGGAGTTCGCCAAGGAACACAACAAGGACGGCCTGGAGTTCCTGCTGGCGGCGGGTAACGCCGGGATCGAGGCGGCCACCAACGAAGTGATCAAGCGCTCGGAACTGACCATCCTGGTACTGGTGTACATCTGCGTGGCGGTGATGTGCATGATCACCTTCCGCTCCTGGGCGGCGACCCTGTGCATCGTGTTGCCGCTGGTGCTGACCTCGGTGCTGGGCAACGCGCTGATGGCGTTCATGGGCATCGGCGTCAAGGTCGCGACCTTGCCGGTGGTGGCGCTCGGGGTGGGGATCGGCGTGGACTACGGGATCTACATCTACAGCCGCCTGGAAAGTTTCCTGCGTGCCGGCCTGCCGTTGCAGGAGGCCTACTACCAGACCCTGAAATCCACCGGCAAGGCGGTGCTGTTCACTGGCCTGTGCCTGGCCATCGGCGTCGCCACCTGGATCTTCTCGGCCATCAAGTTCCAGGCCGACATGGGCCTGATGCTGACCTTCATGCTCCTGTGGAACATGTTCGGCGCGTTGTGGCTGCTGCCGGCGCTGGCGCGATTCCTGATCAAGCCGGAAAAACTGGCGGGGCAGAAGGGCCACTCGCTGTTCGCCCACTAATCCCCTAAGCTCCAAGCAAAACCGCGACCCAGGTCGCGGTTTTTTATTGCCCGGCCAGACACCACCGGCCCCTGTAGCCGCTGCCGAGCCCGCGAGGCTGCGATCGACCGGCACGCTCGCAGCGGTGTTCCTGGTGCAGGAGGGCCTTCGGCCCTGGCGCAGCTGCGCCAGCGGCTACAGAATTTGTAGCAATGGTTCGTGCGAACTTTGCAATGCCACTACAGCCGCGCCGCGCCGGACCCGCTATCATGGCCGCTTTCCATTGCTGACTGACGACTATGACTGCCGCTACAGACACTTTGCTGACTGCCCTCCAAGCCTGCGACATGCTGGAAATCGACGGGCTGCATGCCTTCGACTTCACCCTTGACGACCAACAGCTGCTGATCGAATGCATGGACGGCCGTGCGGCCAAGCGCTGGAGTTTCAGCCTGGCCCAGGTCAACGCCGCGACCTTCGACGACACCCTGCAAAGCTGGACCATCGTCGGCGACTCCGGTGAGCACCGCCTGGTGTGCATGAGTGCTTTCAGTGCCCGTAACGATGAGGAGGATGAACATGAGGATGCGTAACTTCTGGCCACTGCTGATGGCTGGCAGTATCGGCGCCATGGCCGTGCAGGCCGCGCCGGTCGAGACCCAGGAACTGCTGGTCGGTTCCTACACCCAGGGCCAGAGCGAAGGCATCTACCGCCTCAAGTTCGACGGTCGCACCGGCAAGATCGAGGCCAAGCCGCTGCAGGTGGTCAAGAGCGCCAACCCGTCCTGGCTGACCCTGTCCAAGGACCAGAAGCAGCTGTTCGTGGTCAATGAGAACGGGCCTGGGCAAGCCGACCCGATCGGCCGGGTCAGCAGCTTCAGCATCGAAGCCAAGAGCCGCAAGCTGAACCCGATCAACCAGGTGCAGAGCCTGGGCAACGAGCCGACGCACTCGAGCCTGAGCGGCGATGGTCGCTACCTGTTCGTCAGCAACTACTCGGTGGTTGCGGATCCGGGCGGCAGCCTCGCGGTGTTGCCGGTCGGTACCGATGGCAAGCTGTCGCCGGTGGTCCAGCTCAGCAGCCACCCAGGCAGCCGGGTCAACCCCGAGCGCCAGGTGGCGGCCCACGTGCATTCGGTGGTGTCGTCGCCGGACGGCCAGTTCGTGTTCGCCAGCGACCTGGGCGCGGACAAGGTCTTCGTCTACCGCTACGACCCCAAGGCCAACGCCGAACGCCCACTGACCGCGGCCGAGCCGGCGTTCGTCGAGCTGCCGCCGGGCAGCGGCCCGCGCCACCTGCTGTTCAGCGCCGATGGCAAGCACGCCTACCTGACCCTGGAAATGAGCGCCCAGGTGGCGGTGTTCGACTACCAGGACGGCAAGCTGACCCAGAAGCAGATCCTCGACTTGACCAGCGGCGGCAAGGACAAGAAGGCGGCGGGTGCGCTGCATGCTTCCAAGGACGGCAAGTACCTGTACGTGAGCAACCGCGGCACGGCCAATCAGTTGCTGGTGTTCGCCATCGACGAAGCCACCGGCCAGCTCAAGGAGATCCAGCGGCGTTCGGTGGAGGGCGATCACCCGCGTGAGTTCAGCCTCGATCCGAGCAACAAGTACGTGCTGATCGGCAACCAGAAGAGCAACGAAATCGTGGTGATCGAGCGCGACGCCAAGACCGGTTTCCTCGGCAAGACCGTGCAGAAACTGCCGTTCGATTCACCCAGCGATATCAAATTCCTGGTGCGTCAATAGGCCGCAGGCCCCGGTTGACGGGGCCTGCGCCTTTCTATTAATGACGCTGATATCTGCTACTGCTGGAAAAAATTTCAACCCGCCAACCCTCGGGCGTAGTTTTGCTTCACGGCCCGGCGCATCAAGGCTTCCGGGCAAACAAGCCGACTGCATACGAGGGTTACCCAATGAACTTCAATCTCTTCTCCGTGATCGCCGCTTCCGCCATCTCCGCTACCGTGGCCCTGCCAGCCAGCGCCAACGTGGAAATCAGCGAGAAAAAATCCGCGACCAACACCTACACCCAGAAATACCTGCAACAGAGCGCCAACTTCTACGCCGCGCTGGATCACAAGATCCAACACTGAAATTCCCCGCACCGCCCAGGTATGCAGGAGCGAAGTCACTGGCTTCCCTGAATGGACTCGTTCATCCGGTGGATCAGCAGTGATGTCGCTCCTGCATTACCTGTATGCGACGTTTTCCCCCATGCCAGGCAAATTAGCTTGGTAATGTCATATCGCCATATGTTTAAATTTGACGCTAATTAATTGACTCCTCCTTTCCAAGGATCGACAGCATGGCGATGCGTCTGGCAGTGGTTCTTCTGTTCCTCTATTCCACCCCGATTCTCTCGGCTGCCCAGCCCATTGAAGGCGAGCCGGAAACCTCCCGCGAGCGAATGCTGACCCTGCTTGAGGATTGATTGGCCGCGGACCAACGATCAATCCAACTGATGGTGACTATGCACCGAGGTTGTTTCTGCGGCGGGCGTTTTTAACGGATTCTGTGGGCACTGAAACATGCCCACGGAGACCACCATGGCCCACTCGATCCTCACCTCTGCCAAGCGCGGCGCCTATGTCGCCATTGGCCTGTACCTGGCCATGGTCCTCCTGGTCAGCCTCTCGGCCCAGACCCCGTCGACGGTGCAACCGCCGATCCAGGTCGCTTACCCGGCCATCCAGTTCGAACACCGCGCGCAAGCCGCCGAACAGGTTCCTGATGCGGGAGTGGCGCTGCTATGAAAGGACGCAGGTTCTGGGTCATTGCCGTCCTGGCGTTCATGACCAATGGCGCTTCCTTGCTGGGGATCGGGCAGGGCTCGGCGGGCTCGCTGGCCCGGGCCATCGAATGCAATCACAACATCGCCCACAACATTGAAACCGCCAAGGCCCAGGGCCTGCTGGCCGGCAACCCGCCAGCCAAACCCAGGGCCGCGTTCTTCGGCCCGTTCAGCGTCGATTGCTCGGCGTTGCAGATGTGCAGTGTGCTGAGTTGAACGCAACACAGTCTTCTGTAGGAGCTGCCGGTCGACGCTCGATTGCTCGCGATCGCTGCGCAGCAGCGCTCTATCCATCGCATCGCGTTATCGTTGCGGATTTATCGCGAGCAAGCTTCGCTCCTACATAACAGGTGTCAGGCTCAGGCCTTGGCCATGACCGCGACAAACAGCTCCGACTCCAGGAACCGCTGCAACCAGCGCTGCAAATGCCGGTAAGGCGTCTGCGCAAACCACTCGCGATCGACATGGGCGAACTGCCGCACGAAAGGCGCCAGGGCCATGTCCGCCAGGCTCGGGTGATCTGCCAGCAGGTAATCGTGCTGGCTCAACAGTTCATCCAGCTGCCGTAGAAATACTTCCCCCTGACTGCGGTAATGCTCCATCGGCTGTTCGGGGTAACGCTCGGCGTATTTGTAGCGATTGAGGTGCAGCTTGAACACTTGGTCGTTTTCCGCGATCAGCGCCTCGATCCGTTGCTGCGCCGGCCCATCGTCCTTCAGCAGCCAATCCTGCGGATCGTGCTGGGCCAGGGCCCAGCGCATGATGTCCAGGCTTTCGTCGATCACCCGTCCGTCAGCGTTGAGCACCGGCACCGTGCCCTTGGGCGACAGCGCCAGCATCTCGGCCGGCTTGGCCTTGAGGTTGACCTCGACTATCTCCAGCGGCACTCCGCTGTAGCGCAGCGCGAGGCGGGCGCGCATGGCGTAGGGGCAGCGGCGGAACGAATACAAAGTATTCATTTCACCTCCAGGGTGCTCAGGCCATTGCCTTGGCGCCGTACCTGGATCTGCACCGGAATCCGCTCGTGCATTTCCTGCACATGGGAAATCACCGCCACCTTGCGGCCCTGGGCCTGCAAGCCGTCGAGGGCGTCCATCGCCAGTTGCAGGGATTCCGGATCGAGGCTGCCGAAGCCTTCGTCGATAAACAGCGACTCGATCTTCAGCGTGCTGGAGGCCATGGACGCCAGGCCCAGGGCCAGCGCCAGGGACACCAGGAAGGTCTCGCCGCCGGACAGGGAGTGCACCGAGCGCAGCTCATCGCCCATTTCCGTGTCCATCACCAGCAGGCCGAGCATGCTGCCGCCGCGCTTGAGGCGATAGCGCCGCACCAGCTGGCGCAGTTGCGCGTTGGCGTGATGCACCAGCAGATCGAGGTTGTAGGCCTGGGCGATCTTGCGGAAGGTGTCGCCGCTGGCCGAGCCGATCAAGGCATTGAGCCGCGCCCAGCGTTGCCATTCGGCGTAGGCCTGGGCGATCTGCTCGCCCAGCGCCTGGTTGGCGTCTTGCCGGCGCTGGTCCTCGGTCTGCTGGGCGCGCAGTTCGGCGCTCAGCTGTTCGCTGGCGGCCAGCTGGCTGTGCAGTTCACTCAGGGCGCTGGCCAGTTGTTCGGCGTCGAGCTGGCCGTCGTGCTGGGCCTGATGGCTGTGCAGGCGTTGCTCGCGTTCGGTGACCAGGACCTTGGCCTGTTCCACCGCCTTTTCGCGCTCTTGCAGTTGTTGGCGCAACGCGGCGACCTGCTGGTCGTCGAGGCTGAGCAACTGTTCCAGGCCGCCGTCGTCCAGCTCCGGGTGCTGCTGGCGCCAGTCGGCGATCTTGCTGCCCAGCGCCTGCTGTTCGGCTTCCAGGGCCAGCAGGCGTTCCTCCTTGCCTTGCAGTTCCGCGCCCAGTTGCACCAGCAGGCTGCGGACCTCCTGCAACTGCTGGTTGGCCTGCACATCGGCGGCGCGCGCCTGTTCCACGGCCTGTTCCAGATGCTGCTGCCACTGCTCGGCACTGGCGTGTTCGCCCAGCAGTTGCGCGAGCTTGTTGCGGGCGGCCTGCTGTTGCTCGGCCAGGGTATTGAACTGCTCCTGGGCGGCTTGCAGTTGCTGCACGCGGGTCTGCTGGCGGTCCTGTTCCTTGTCCAGGGCCAGCTGGCGCTGTTGTTGTTCCTGCTGTTCTTCCTTCTGCTGGTCGAGCTGTTCCAGGCGCTGCATGACCTGCTGGTCGATCTGCATAAAGGTCGCGGCCGGGTCGCTGCGCAGGGCTTCGAGGGTATCGGCCGGCAGCAGGGTGGCGAAGGCCGACAGCTCTTCCTCCAGGCGCTGGCGATCCGCGCCCAGCTGCTGTTGCTGCTGGGTCAGCTGTTGCGTGGCTTCCTGGCTGGCCTCGACCGCCGCTTGCAGTTGCTGTTGCAGGCGCCCGGCATCCTTTTGCAGTTTCAGCAGGGCGCCTTGGCGCTGTTCGTCCTGCTGGATGCTTTGGTTCAGCTGGCTCAGTTGCTGGTTCAGCCAGGCGTCGCGCTTGCCGGCGTCCTGGTCGAGCAGCGCCGCCGACAGCGGATGGGCTTCGATACTCGGCGCCAGGGCCTGCTGCTGGCTTGCCAGTTGCTC
Source organism: Pseudomonas sp. GW531-T4 (assembly GCF_017349615.1). Lineage (NCBI taxonomy): Bacteria > Pseudomonadati > Pseudomonadota > Gammaproteobacteria > Pseudomonadales > Pseudomonadaceae > Pseudomonas > Pseudomonas sp. GW531-T4. Next base: position 42,828 of record NZ_JACMZT010000025.1, on the reverse strand, counting down.
CTGTTGCTGGAGGAATTCCTTTTGCTGGGCGATCAGGCCGCCGACCTGGCTGCGCAGTTCGGCGAGCTTTTCCTTGAGTTCATCCACCGCCTTGCGCGCGTTGGCTTCTTCGCTTTCGTCGTGGCGACCCAGGCTCTGCAACAGCGCCTCGGGCTGATGGTAGGGGTGCTCGTGGCTGCCGCAGACCGGGCAGGGCTGGTCGTCCTGCAACTGCTCGCGCAGCTCTTCGACACTGGCGCTACGCGCCAGGCGCTGGCGTTCCAGCAGTTGCTGGGTCACCGTCAGGGTCTGTTCGGCGATCGTCAGTTCGGCCTTGCTCTGCAAGCCGATCCGGTTCAGTTCTTCGCGCTGGCGTGCGGCGGTCTGCAGCTTGTCCGCCAGTTCCGCGCCGCGCTTGTCCAGTTCCTGCTGGCTGGCCCACAGCCGCGCCAGTTCTTCGAAGGCGCGCTGTTGCTTGCGGTTGTCCTGCAGCAGGTCGCTGAGGATCTGCAACTGTTCGGCCACCGCATGGGGCTCGGCGCCGGCCTCGCTGTACAGCACTTGCAGCTCATCGCGTTGTGCGGCCAACTGCTGCGCCGCGCTGGCGGCCCGTTGTTGCAGGCCGGGCAGTTCTTCCTGGCCCTTGTTCAGCCGGTTGCCAGCCAGCATCAGCTGTTGCAGGCGATCGCGGTAGGCATTCCAAGCATCGCTCAGCGGCGCCAGATGGGTGCTGTGTTCCAGCTGTTCGGCAATCCGCTGCAGGCGTTCGCCCACCAGGCGCTGCTGTTCGAGCATGGCCTGGGTCGCCTGCTGGCCTTGTTCGCTGGCCTGTTGCAGTTTGTCCTTGAGCTCGCCGGCTTCGCCGCAGGTCTTGCCCAGGTGGGCGAGGGTGCTTTGCTCGGCAAAGGCCTCGCGCAGCAGCGGGGCGCCGGCGCTTTGCTGTTCCTGGGCGGCGAGCAACGCGGCCTGGGCCGTGCTCAGTTGTTGCTCCAGTTCGCCCTGGCGTTTTTGCTCTGCGCCTTGTTGCTGGCGCTGTTGCCGGATCTGCTCGCGCAGCGGCGTCAGTTGCTGGTTCAGTTCCACCTGCCGGGCGAACTGATGGCGTTGCGGCGCCAGCTGTTCCAGGCGGGTCAGCCTGGTCCGCTCGCTGCCCAGGCCTTCCCAGGTCGTTTGCGCCTGTTGCAGTTGCTCGGCGGCGCTCCGCTGCTGGTCCTGCAGCTGCTGCAGTTCCTTGAGCCAGGCGTGTTGCAGCTCCAGTTGCTTGAGCTGCGCCTGCTGGGCCTTGAGCTGCTGCTGGGCGGCGTCGAAGCGCTGGTCCAGCTCGGCGCGGGCCTCGGGCTCCAGCGGGGTGATGCCGCTGGCCTGGGCCTTGAGGGTCTTGTGCTGTTCCTCGGCTTCCTTGCTCTTGCTGTAGGCGCGCCGCCCGAGCTGGCTGTAGATCGAGGTGTTGGTGAGCTTTTCCAGCAGCTCGCTGCGTTCCTTGTCGTCGGCCTTGAGGAAGGCGCTGAACTCGCTCTGGGCCAGCATCACCGCGCGGGTGAACTGCTCGAAGTTGAGCCCCAGCTTGGCTTCGATCAACTGCTCGTAGTCGCGCTTCTGGCTGGCCAGCAGTTGATTGCTGTCCAGGTCGTGCAGGCTCTGCTTGCTGGCCTGCAGCTTGCCGTTGGCCTTGTCCCGGGCGCGGTTGGTTTCCCAGCGGGCGCGGTAGCGATGGCCGTCGATGCCGACGAAGTCGACCTCGGCGTAACCGCTGCCGGTGCCACGGCGCAGCAGGGTGCGCGGGTCGCTGGTGAGCATTTCGCTGTCCACCTCCGGCACCTTGGTTTCGCGGCCGATATTGTTCAGCCGCGGCACCGCGCCGAACAGCGCCAGGCACAGCGCATCGAGCAGGGTGCTCTTGCCGGCGCCAGTGGGCCCGGTGATGGCGAACAGCCCGGCGCTGGCCAGGGGTTCGGCGCTGAAGTCGATTTCAAAGGGGCCGGCCAGGGAGGCCAGGTTCTTCAGGCGGATGGCAAGAATCTTCATGGCTGCTCCTCCTCGTGCTGCACTTCCTGGAGCAGTTGCGCGAAGTCCTTGAGGGTCTGTTCGTCCACCTCGCTGCCGTAGCTGTCCAGCCAGGCGCGGCTGAACAGGTCCTGCGGGCTGAGCTGGTCCAGCTCCACCAGTTGCGCGGCGCCGTCGTCGCCCTCGCGTCCACCATTGCCGGCGTATTCGGCGGCAATCCGCACCAGGCGCACGGCCTTGCCCTGCAGGGCGCTTTCCACTTGCTGGCGCAGGTCTGGTTGCGGCTCGTCCAGGCGCACCCGTACTTCCAGCCAGGGCTGGCGCTGCTCTTCGGCCAACAGGTCGATGTCCGGCAGTTCTTCCAGTTGCAGCAGGATCTCCGCCAGTGGCGCCGGGCCCAGGCGTTGCAGGTTGACCGCCCGCGGGATCAGCCGCGGCTCGACGCTGACCAGGGTTTCGCCGTCGAGCTGGATATCGAGGATCTGGTGCTGGTAGTCGATCTCCGAGAACGACAGCGGAATCGGCGAGCCGCTGTAGCGGATGCGTTCCTCGCCGTTGACCTTCTGCGGCTTGTGCAGATGCCCCAGGGCCACGTAGCTGATGCTCGGGCCGAACAGACTGGCGGGCAGGGCCTCGGCATTGCCGATGATCAGGCTGCGCTCGGAGTCTTCCGACACCGAACCGCCGGCCATGTGCGCGTGACTGATGGCGACCAGCGCCTGGCCTGGCTGACGTTTGGCGTTGGCCGCGGCGATCAGCCACTCATGCACCTGGCCGATACCGCGCAGGTAATCGTCGCCCAGGTGCGGGCCGGTGACTTCCGCCGGCCGCAGGAACGGCAGCGCCAGGCACCAGCCGGCAATCGCGCCGCTGGCATCGGGCAACGGCAGCAGCAGACGCTCGCTGTCCAGCTGCCCGTCGTCCAGCCACAGCACCCGGCCCAGGGCATGGGTGCGCAGACGCCGCATCAAGGGCGCCGGCAACTCGATGCGCGAACCGGAGTCATGGTTGCCGGCGATCATCACAATGGTCAGGCCGGGCTGCTGTTCATGGGCACTGACAATAAAGTCGTACAGCCGCTCCTGGGCTTTGACCGGCGGATTGACCGTGTCAAAGATATCGCCAGCGATCAGCAGTACGTCAGGGCTGTGCAGCGCCAGCTGGCGCAACAGCCATTCAAGAAAGCAAGCATGCTCGAAATCGCGTTCCTGGCCATGGAGGTTCTGCCCCAGGTGCCAGTCGGAGGTGTGAAACAGACGCAAGGCAAACTCCGCAAACAATCAGGTGAGCCGCAGGGAAGAGGAGAGCGGCGTGAGGGGGGAGAGTTTAATGGTAAATCGGGTGTGGGGCTTGGTTGGATGTGTAGATGGAAGCTGTAGAAGAGGCTGCTTTTGACTCGATGTAGTCATTCGTCGCGGGCTGCTATCGGCCATTTACTGCCATTCGGGACCGGCAGCAATCGGCCAAATACTGCCATTAGTGAAAGTGGGCTATTCGGTGAATTGGGTTCCAGGGCAACAGCTACTCAGCCCTGAGGATACGAGTAGAACCGCATCAGCCGTAGACCGTCCAGTAGCCTTTCATGCAGGGCGACGAACTCGACTGGTATCTCTGGATGGCGGACACCCGAACTGGCGACTGTACTCTCGGCTGAATTGCGATGGGCTTTCGTAGCCCACTCGATAACATGCACTCGCCACATCCAGCCCTTCGCCGAGTATCAGTCGGCGGGCTTCCTGCAGACGAAGTTGTTTCTGATACTGCAGCGGACTCATCGCGGTCACTGCCTTGAAGTGGTGATGCAAAGTAGAACTGCCCAAATTGGCTACCCGTGCAAGTTCTTCGATGCGCAAGGGGTGGGTGTAATGGTTGTTCAACCAATCGATTGCCCGCGTCACCCGCCGCATTTGTGAATCACCGAGGGCAAGCTCATACAGGCGGCTACCGTGCACGCCTCGCAGGAGGCGGTAATACAACTCCCGCAGGGCGAGCGGAGCCAGCATGCCGATGTCCTTCGGCGTCTCCAGCAGACGTACCAGCCTAAGCATTGTTTCCAGCAGGGGAACATCGACTTTCTCAAGGAAAAGGCCACGCTCCGGTTCGTCCGGGACGCCCGTCGGGGGAGCATCGGCAATGACCTGGGCAATTTCCGTGGCCTCGAAATCAAGACGGATACACAGGTAAGGCGCCTCCGGGCTGGCCATCAGCACGCGACCGGAAACTGGAAGTGTCACCGATACCACCAGGTAACTGAGCGGGTCGTACAGATAATGGTCGTCACCCACGCCGATTTCTTTTTGTCCTTGCACGATCAGGCAAAGTGCCGGCTTGTGGACGGTATGGATAAGCTCCGAGGGGGCGTCAAAACGAATGACATGCAGGGGCGCTATGGCGGTCTCATAGATCCCGGGTGTCGTAAACCGTTGCGTCAGTAAGCGAACCAGTTCGTCACGGTATATGGCTGTGTTCTGAAGGATGAAAGCATCGCTCTGTTCCATTTCAAGGCTCTCACACGTATTCATGAGCATCTGCCTGGTGGCTGTCCAGGCAGACCATATTCACCCGACATCATCAAATTGCTCATTGCCGATAGAGGATCATGCCGGCGTGATACAGCACATCGTCATGAAAGTGCCCATCGGCGGTGAAGCCGCTATCGTCCCAGTACTGGATGTAGTCACCCACTATTTCGTAGCGGCCTTGATAGGCGCTCTTATTTTTACCACGGGCCTCGTCGTAACGCCCAGTTGCCAGAAGCTCGTGACGGATGAATCCATCAGCGGTTACCCACATACCTGCGTAACGATGATCGGGAGTGGCTCGTTTAGCATTTTTCATAGGGCTTCTCCTCGATTGCATGCTTAGCCGATACGACCCAGGGCAGTTTGGCTTGAGCCGTCTTCGGCAACGCGAAAACCCGGTGTGCGGTCACTGCCGCCCTCACTTACGCGCATGCCGGGAGTGTGGTCCGAGCCACCCTCGGCAACCCTGAACCCGGGTGTGCGGTCACTGCCACCTTCAGTCACCCGCATGCCGGGAGTTCGGTCGGCCCCGTCTGCGGCCAGGTAAAGGCTGGTGGAGGAGAGATTGACCGCGCAAGCAACGATCGCGCTCATAGCCAGTGAAATGGAAAGCCGGTTTGCGTTTTTCATTGTTCAGTCCTCATCGATGTTGTTCAGCTGAATGGCCTGCCATGGCCTGTTTCTGCATCTGTTGCGTGTTTTCAGATTACGTAGCCGAGCGGAGGGGGGTTAGGTCGAAACTGTCGCAGATTTGCCTGATCCTCTCGGGCTTGCCGAGAATGCCCGGCGGCGCCTTCCAGCGGAGGCTCACCCGGCCGTGACGGTCATGCCTCCGTCTGCCATGACCACCGAACCGACCAGGAAGCTGGCACGATCCGAGGCGATGAACGCGACCACTTCAGCAATTTCTTCCGGCCGTGCGGCGCGGCCGATCGGCGCGGCTTCGCCATGTTTGGCGAGAAAAGCAGGGCCATCGTCGACCACATTGTTGAGGATGTTGGTCACCACATCCCCAACACCGACAGCATTGACGCGGATGCCGTGGGCGATGACCTCAAGCGCAAGGGTTCGCGTCAGTTGGGCAAGCGCACCTTTGGAGGCGGTGTAGGCGGAAATAGTGGGGAAGGCGAAGTAGGAGGCATAGGACGCGATGTTGACGATCGAGCCGGATTTATTTGGCATCATCGCTTTGACCGCTTCCCGGCTATGCAGAAATGCCGCTGTAGCATTGACCGCCTGAATGCGCTCCCAATCTTCGCGGGTCATGTCGATGACCAGTTTGTTGATGATGATGCCGGCGTTATTGACCAGGATGTCCAGCCGACCGAATTGCTCGACGGCCAATGCGACCGCACGCTCGGCGGCACCGTCCTGAGTGATGTCGGCCACCAGTGGTACCAGGCCGGGGCAGGCCAGCGCCTCCACCTCAGGGTTTATATCTTCGGCGATGACCTTGGCGCCGCGGGCGTGCAGCAACAGTGCGATTGCCTTGCCGATGCCACTGGCCGCGCCAGTGACCAAGGCGACTTTACCTGCCACTTCGTTTGGCATGCTGTTCTTGATATCGGTCATGATTTTCTCCAGCGTTGTGATCGAGTAGGGGGTGAGCCGTGTCGGCACCTGCAAGGCGCTGTCATCGGCGACGGGCCTACTGTCTCGCAGCGAGGCGAAGTCGGCTTTCGTGGGCTTGCCCAGGCTGTCGGGATTTTGCGCCGAATGTTAAGTGAGGAAGGTTCGGCGCTCGGTTCAACGAGCGGGAAAAGCTCGATATCATCGATCCGGTCTCATCGCGCAGAGGTCGGGCAAGCGCCTGGAGAGTGGTTGAAGCCTGTCTGACTTTGCACAGTCGAGTATGAAAAGGACATGTTCATGGCGAATACCGGGTTAACGTCCCTCGAACAGATGTCGACATTCTCGCCAGGCTTGCGCATCACCGGGGAGTCGATGCGTGAATACCTGCCAGGCGAGCCGCAGGCTTTACCGCAGTGCCCGGAAATCAAGGACATTGTGATTCAGCTGTTTACCCATCGCAGCGTCATTGAGCCCATTCTCGTGCCTGCGGTGGTGGAACCGCTGGTCGTCCTGGTTCTGGCGGGGGCGGCGAGGGTGGAGGAGCGCGTACTGGGTGGGGAGTGGGAAGCGGCAGAGGTCAGCGCCGGCGATTTTTTTCTCACCAGTTCTGATGAGCCGTATGAAATGCGGTGGCAGACTCACGGGGGTGACACCTTCGAAGTCATGCACCTTTATCTGGGGTTACCGCTGATCGAGCAAGCGTCACGGGAGCTGTTGGGTGAGCACGCCGGGCCAGTGCGTTTGCGCGATGTTTCAGGGGCACGGGACGGGCGCGTCGCGTCTGTCATGGAGCAGTTGCGCACCGAACTGGTTGTAGAGCGCTCGCCCAGCTCCCTTTTCGTCCGTTCTCTGGCACAGGCGCTGGCCGTACATCTGGTGCGCAGCTATCTCGCCGATATCCAGCCTGGGCGTCGGGTCAACGCCTTGCAAGCGTACAAGCTGCGCAAAGTGACTGACGCCATGAGTGAGCATCTAGGCGCTGAGTTCAGCTTGGCGAGGCTGGCCAGGCTTGCCGAGCTGAGTGAGTACCACTTCAGCCGCATGTTCAAGCGTGCGACGGGACTGTCGCCCTCCCAGTACTTTATCCGCTTGCGCATAGTTCGCGCGCGGCAGCTGTTGCTCGAGACCCGGCGTAGCGTCATCGACGTCGGGCTGGAGGTCGGCTACTCAAGCCCCAGTCACTTCTCCCAGGTGTTTCGTCGCGAGGTGGGCGTAACGCCCAGTAAGTTCCGAGGTGCATGAGTGTCTTTCCGTGACAGGTTTTGCGGGTGATGCACACAGACACGAATAGGCAAAAGGTGCGCAGGTTTTGGCACGCGTCGACCAGGCCAGTGCCCTTAACCTTTCCGACGTACCCCGCAGCAACATCCGCGTTATCAGCGGTTGGAGCTGAAACTTCAATGCATACAGCAGGAGCTACGGATATGTCGAACATCAAAAACAAAGTCGTACTGATTACCGGGGCAAGCAGTGGTATTGGCGAAGCGGCGGCCAGGCTGATCGCCGCCAAAGGTGCCCGTGTGGTACTCGGTGCCCGCCGTACCGAGCGTCTGGAAAAACTTGTGAGCGAGATCCAGGCCGAAGGTGGCTCGGCAAGTGCCTGCGCACTGGACGTTACGGATCTGGAGTCCATGCATGCGTTCGTGGCGTTCGCCAAGGCGCAACATGGCAAAGTTGATGTGATCATCAACAACGCGGGCGTGATGCCCCTGTCTCCCTTGGCCTCGTTAAAGGTCAACGAGTGGAACCAGATGCTCGATGTCAACGTTCGCGGGGTGCTGCACGGTATTGCCGCCGTCTTGCCGGGCATGGAGGCGCAAGGGTCCGGTCAAGTCATCAATATTTCGTCGATCGGCGGCCTTGCGGTCTCTCCGACAGCCGCGGTGTACTGCGCGACAAAATTCGCAGTCAGGGCAATCTCAGATGGCCTGCGGCAGGAAACGGACAAGATCCGGGTCACCGTGGTGTGCCCGGGTGTCGTCGAATCTGAACTGGCCGATACGATTTCCGATGAGGTGGCGCGAGAGGAAATGAAAGCCTTCCGTCGTGTGGCGCTCAACGCAGACGCTATTGCACGAGCGCTCGCCTATGCCATCGAACAGCCCGACGATGTTGATGTAAGTGAGATTGTGGTTCGTCCGACTGCCAGCCCACACTGAGCAGTCTTGAGTGGAAGGCGTGCTTTGGTTCCGAGGCAGTTGTTCATGAACGGCTGCTTTTGTCCGAATGCTGCAAGTCGCGGATGGCAGCTAATGCCGAAAGCAGATACGTCAGCGAAGTGTCGATTTCCCATCGTCAGGCTTACCCGATATCGGGTAAGCCCGCGCCAGCCATCTCAGGTACATCTTTTCAACCAGGCTCCCGCACCACAGCCAGGCGGCACCCAATCCGCGTTGTTCATACTGTTCGAACAGTTCAAAGCGCTCCAGACGCAACCCAGTAGTGCGCAGCGCTGGGGAGTCGGGCAGGGCCAGGCGGGACAGCCTGGCATCGAGCTCTCGATAGGGCTGACCCGACTGAATAAGCCATCCCAACTCAGTCTGCTCGGCATTGCAGAACAACAACTGGCAATCAGCCTTCAGTTCATGATCGAGAATCGAGTTCAGCTGCTCTCGCAGGTGAGTGGTTGGCTGGAGGGTGCCGCCACTCAAGTGGGTGACGAGCAGAAATCGGGCGCTGGAGGTGATGATCAAAATTCGTGGCCTGCCTCGGCGGGGGAGAGTGGGGATTAGCTCACTCTCGGCCCGTGCTGAGGAATGGGAGAATTCTGAAATGGGGTGCAGAAACCGCAGCGCAAGGCTGTGCGGTTTCCTCGGTTATTTCGGGTACAGCGGCGGCAGGCTGCTGGTGTCGGCCAGCGGGGTCTGTACGTGTTCGGCGATCGGGATGGTGCGGATTGCGCGCCACAGTTCTTCGCCTTGCCAGTAGTGGCCGGTTTCGCTGTAGAGCGCGCCGTTGAGGCCGTCCAGGGCATCGGACAGGGGTACGAAGCGCGCGGCCATGTCGGCCAGGGTTTCCGGTTGCTGGCGGGCCCAGGCGTCCAGGGCCTGGCGGGTGGCCTGCGGGTCGTTGGCCAGGCTGGCGCGCTTGAGGTCGTCGAGCAGGGTGCGCGGGCTGGGGCCGGTCTGCGCGGCGCGCAGGATCGCCGGCTGCCAGCGCGCCCGCCACCAGAGGCCGAAGCCCAGCAGAGTGGTGCAGGCGAGGAGCAGGGTGCTGAGTTTCCAGGCCCAGAGCGTGGTGCTGTCGTCACTGACGCCGGCTGGCGTCGCGCCGGCCGGGGTGTCCACCACCAGGCTTGGGTTGTTCGCCACTTGCAGGGTACGCGCCGGCAGGCTGCTGCGTTCCAGGTGGTCCTCATGGGTGTTCCACCAGACCACTTCCAGCGCCGGCAGGTCGATGCTGCCGCTGCGGTTCGGCACCAGGGCCTGGCTGTCTTCGCGGCTGCCGATCAGCCCGCGGTCGCTGACCTGATTGCTCAGTTGCGGCTGGTCCGGATAGCTGCGCAGGCCATTGGCCTCGGTCACCGGCAAGGGTGGCAGCTGCGAGCTGGACAGGCCTTCGGCCTTGAGGGTCAGGCTGCGGGTCAGCGAGTCGCCGACCTGGCTGTGATCCGGCTCGGGGTTCCAGCTTTCGCTCAGGCTCAGGCTGCGGGCCGGCAGCCAGGGCGCGTCGGCCGGGTATTCGACCGGCTTGGCCTTGACCGTCAACGGCATCTGCGCCGAGCTCACGTGCACCAGCTTGCCCGGTTTCAGGCCCTGGGGCGCAGGGGCCTGGGTGTTCGCGGCATCGGCCAGGGTGGCGCTGAAGATCAGCTCGGGAATGTTCAGCACGCCGCTGTGCTGGGGGAAGATTGCGTAACGGATCTCGATCACGCCGTGGCGCACACCGTTGATGACCTTTTCATAGGTGCGCGACTCGCCGAGCTGTTCGACCCGGGCATCGTCGATTTGCAACGGCGTCAGGCTGCTGTCGTCGTACAGCGACACCGAGTGATAGATGTGCAGGGTCAGCACCGCCTGGGCCTGCACGTAGACGCTGTCCTGGTCGAGGCTGGCGTCGATGAACACCGGTTCCAGCGGCGCGCTGTCGCTGCGGCTTGCGCTTTGCAGCACTTGCAGGGTGATCGGCTGGCTCTGTACTTCGCCCAGTTGCAGGGCCGGGATCACCACGGTGCCGGTGGTCTTGGGCAGCAGGGTGATGATCCAGCGGGTGATGGCGCGGTTTTCGCCGTTGAGGCTGGTCAACTGGTTGACCTGGCGCGTGCCCTGGACCTCGAACTGCGCTTGCAGCGGCGTCAGGTCGGGTTTGCCGAACAGCGTGACATTGTTGGATTCCAGGGTCAGCTCGACGGTTTCCCCGGAGTTCACGCGGCTGCGGTCGACACTGGCGACCAGCCCCTCGGCCCGGACCGCGAAGGCGCCGAGCGTCAATACCAGCGTGAGTAGGAGGGTGGTGAAGCGGGTCATCGAATTTTTCCCTGATCCTGATGTTGTTGCTGTTCGTACCAGAACTTGCGGCGCAGCAGCTCGCCCGGATCGTCCGGAATCTGCCGCAGCCATTGTTCCAATGCCTGACGGTGTTCACCGTCGAAATTGTCCTGGGCATCGCGCAGCGGCGGCGTGGTGGTCTGTTCGTCGCCCAGCTCGCTGCCGGGAATCGCATCGTTGCCCGGGGTGGCGACCTCGTCGTCCGTCGACTCGTCGGCGGTGGTCGGGTGGCTGTTCTCCGGTGGCTGCTGGCCCGGGGTGACCGGTGCCTGGGTTGCCGCGCCGGCTTGTGGCGGCTGATGGGTTTCGTCGTTGTCCTGGCTTTCGCCCTTGGCCGGTTCTTCCGCGGGTGCGGGCTCGGTTTCCTGCAACAGGCGTTCGACCAGGGCCTTGTTCTTTTGCGCGGCCGAAAGCTCCGGTTGCAGCTCCAGGGCCTGCTCGTAGGCATCCAGCGCGGCTTCCAGCTCGCCGCTCTTGGCCAGGGCGTTGCCACGATTGTAGTGGGCGCGGGCGTCGTTGCCTTCGGCAAAGCGCTGAGCGGCAGCGGCGTAGTTGCCGGCCTCGTACAAGGCCACCCCTTGCCACTGCGGGTCCTCGAAATGCTGCGCCGCCTCACCGGGCCGCTTCTGCTCCAGCAGGCGCTGGCCCTGCTGGTCGGGGCGCAGCCACAGGTCGTTGAACTCGAAGGCGTAGCTGGGCTGCGGCACGGCGAACAGCAGCAGCGGCAGGCAGAACAGCCAGCCGCGGCGCCCGGCGCAGGCGGCCAGCAGCAACAAGGGCAGCAGCAGCCAGTAACCCTGGTCGGCCCAGGTGTCCAGGCGCAGGGTCTGGCCGTCGCTGCGCAGGTTCTGCGGGCCGCTGAGCAGGCCCAGGCCGCGCAGGTCGTTATCGTCCAGGCGCGCCGGGCGATAACGGCCGCCGACCTCGCCGATAAAGCGCTTCAGGCTCGGGCTGTCGAGGCGCGACATCAGAATCGCCCCCTGTTCGTCCTTGAGAAAGCTGCCGTCTTCCTGGGCCACCGGCGAGCCCTGGCGGCTGCCGACCCCGAGCATCAACAGTTGCGGCGCCTGGCCGCCGAGGGCCTGGCGGATGCCTTGGCGTTCCTGCTCGCTGAGGGACGAGCCGATCAGCAGGATCCGGCCCTGGCCCAGCGCGCCCTGGTCCAGCAGCTTCAAGGCCTTGAGCAGCGCCAGGTCGGCGCGGTGCCCGGGTTGGGGCATGATCGATGGCTTGAGGGCTTCCAGCAGGTTGCGGCTGGTGGCCAGGTCATCCGACAGCGGCACCAGGGTGTGGGCGCTGCCGGCATAGACCACGATTGCCGTCTGCGCATCGCTGCGCACCTGCAACAGGTCCAGCAGCTTGCGCCGGGCCTGCTCCAGGCGATTGGGCGGGACGTCGCCGGCGAGCATTTCCGGGGTCAGTTCCAGCAACACCACCAGCGGGTCGGCCGGCTTCTGGCTGGTCTGTTCCACCCGTTGCCAGCCGGGGCCGAGCAGGGCCAGCACGGCGAGGATCCAGGTCAGGCCGAGGGCGACCCACGGCAGCTTGCTTTCGCGGCCGTTGCCACCGCTGAGCAGGGCGGCGTGAAAGGCCGGCGGCAGGATCATCTGCCAGCGCCCGGCGCGTTTCTGCCGGTGCCAGAGTTGCCACAGCAGCCAGCCGAGCAGCGGCAACAGCAGCAGCCACCAGGGACGGAACCAGTGGGGCCAGAGTTCGGCCCAGAACGGCGCGCTCATCGACGCCTCCGCAGGCGCAGGCGTTTGAGCCGTTCGCGCCAGTCTGGCAAAGGTTGCAGAAAACGCTCGCGAGTGAAGAAACGGTGCAGCGGATGGTCCGGCCAGCGCTCGCGCACCACCAGCAGGATGCTCAGCAACAGCGCCCCGGCCAGTGGCCAGCTGTACAGCGCTTGCGCCGAACGGGCCTGGGTCGGTTGCTGGGTCACCGGTTCCAGTTGGTCGAGGGTGTCCTTGATCGCTTGCAGTTCCTGGCCGTCACGGGCGCGGAAGTAGCGCCCGCCGGTGGCAGCAGCGATGGCCTTGAGCGCCGGTTCGTCCAGGTCCAGGCTCGGGTTGAGGCCGAGGAAACCCAGGGTAGCGCTTTGCTCCGGGTCGGCGCCGATGCCGATCGGGTAGATCTTCACGCCTTCTTCGGCGGCCAGGCGGGCGGCGGTCAGCGGGTCGATTTCGCCGCCGTTGTTGGCGCCGTCGGTGACCAGGATCAGCACCCGGCTCTGCGCCGGCCGCTGGCGCAGGCGCTTGAGCGCCAGGCCGATGGCGTCGCCGATGGCGGTGTTCTTGCCGGCGATGCCGATCTTCGCTTCGTCCAGCCACACGCGCACGGTGTGTCGGTCGAAGGTCAGCGGCGCTTGCAGGTAGGCCTTGCTGCCGAACAGGATCAGCCCGACGCGGTCGCCTTCGCGGCTTTCCAGGAAGTCGCCGAGCAGGTGCTGGACCAGGTTCAGGCGGCTGACGTCTTCGTCCTGCCACTGCATGTCGGGGAAGTCCATGGAGCCGGAGACATCCACCGCCACCAGCAGGTCGCGGCCGCTGGCGGCCACGGGCAGCGGCTCGCCCAGCCACTGCGGGCGAGCGGCGGCCACCAGCAGCAACAGCCACAACAGGATGAAGGGGGCCTGCTGGCGCCAGGTCGGCAGGTTGGCCCGGGCGCGGCGCTTGGCCAGGCCTTCCAGGTCGCTGAGGAAGCTGACCTTGAGCGCCGGTTCGCCGCTATCGGCCACCGGCAGCAGCACCCGCAGCAGCCAGGGCAGCGGCAGCAGGGCGAAGATCCACGGCCAGGCGAACTCAAACATGTTTGCGAATCCAGATTTCCACCGCCTGGGTCAGGCCGGCGATGGCCTTGTCGTCGAGCTTGCACTCGGGCTTGTAGGCGCCTTCCACCAGGACCATCCAGCGCGTGAGGCCGGCCGCCGGGCAGCGGTTGTCGAGGAACGCCAGCCACTTGCGGCCGTTGAGGGTGTGGCTCTGGCTGTAGGGGTAATGGTTGCGGCACAGGCGCTTGAGCAAACCGTTGAGCTGTTGCAGCCAGGCACCGGCGGGCGCGCCGTCGTAGGGCTTGGGCAGCAGCGCCAGTTCGGCGAGGGCGGCCAGGCGCACCGGGTCCAGCGGTTGTTCGGTGCGGGGCAGGGCGGGCTGGCGTGGCCAGAAGCGCTTGAGCCGCCACAGTCCGAAACCGAGCAACGGCAGCAACACCAGCAACAGCCACCAGCCCGGCGCCGGCGGCCACAGGCCGATGGCGGGCGGGGCGATCAAGGGTTGCAACTGGTCGAGGCTGCTCATCGGGTTTTCCCCGGGCGTTGCGGGTTCAGGTACTCGCGCAGTTGCTCGACCATTTCGCTCTGGGTGCTCAGGGGCATCAGCAGCACCCGCAGCTTCTGCGCCAGCAGTTCCCAGCGGGCGATGCGTGCTTCGCCCTGCGCCCGATAGGCCTGGCGCAGTTCGTAGTTGAGGGTGTCCAGCTCCAGCTGCGCACCACGCTCGGCAAAGCGCAGCAGGCCGGCGGCGGGCAGGGCGTGGTCCAGCGGGTCGGACAGCGGCATCAGCAGCAGGTCGCAATGCCGCGACAGCAGGCTCAGTTGCTGCTCGGCGGCGTCGCTCAGGGCGCGCTCGTCGCAGATCACGATCACCAGGCTGCCCGGGCGCAGCACTTCGCGGCCACGGCGCAGGGCGGTGCCGAGGGCGTCGCGCTCGGGTTCGGTTTCGCTGTGCAGCGACTGGTTGACCCGCACCAGGCGGTTGAGCAGTTGCAGCAGGCTCTGTTTGCTGCGCCGTGGCTTGATCTCGTAGTGGTCGTCGTCGCCGAACACCAGGCCGCCGACCCGGTCGTTGTGGCCCAGGGCGGCCCAGCCGATCAGGCTCGCGGCCTGGGCGGCGAGCACCGACTTGAACATCAGCCCGGAGCCGAAGAACAGCCGCCGGCTCTGCTCGACCATGATGAAGATCGGCCGTTCGCGTTCTTCGTGGAACAGCTTGGTGTGCGGCTCCTGGGTGCGCGCGGTGACGCGCCAGTCGATGGTGCGCACGTCGTCGCCGGCCTGATAGACCCGCACCTGGTCGAAGTCGACGCCGCGGCCGCGCAGCTTGGAGTGGTGCAGGCCGACCAGCGGGCTGCGCTGGCTCGGCGTGGAAAACAGCTGCACTTCGCGCACGCGATGGCGCATCTCGATCAGCTCGGCGAGGCTGACGCGGATGCCCGGGGCATCGACTGAGCTGGCGTTCATCGGGGTCAAGCGACGGCTACGACGTCGAGAATCCGCTGGACCACCCGGTCCTGGTCGATGCCGGCGGCTTCTGCTTCGAAGGACAGAATGATGCGGTGGCGCAACACGTCGAACAGCACGGCCTGGATGTCCTCGGGGCTGACGAAGTCGCGCCCGGCCAGCCAGGCGTGGGCCCGGGCGCAGCGGTCGAGGGCGATGGAGCCCCGCGGGCTGGCGCCATAGGCGATCCATTCGGCCATCTCCGGGTCGAACTTGGCCGGGGTGCGGGTGGCCATCACCAGTTGCACCAGGTATTCCTCCACGGCGTCGGCCATGTACAGGCCGAGGATTTCCTTGCGCGCGGCGAAGATCGCCTGCTGGCTGATGCGGCGCTCGGGCTTGGTTTCGCCGTTCAGCGCTTCGCCACGGGCCTGTTGCAGGATGCGCCGTTCGACGGTGGCATCGGGGAAACCGATTTTCACGTGCATCAGGAAACGGTCGAGCTGGGCTTCGGGCAGCGGGTAGGTGCCTTCCTGCTCGATCGGGTTCTGCGTGGCCATCACCAGGAACAGCGGCGACAGCTCATAGGTGCTGCGACCGACGCTGACCTGGCGCTCGCCCATGGCTTCGAGCAAGGCCGACTGGACCTTGGCCGGGGCGCGGTTGATTTCGTCGGCCAGCACCAGGTTGTGGAAGATCGGCCCTTGCTGGAACACGAAGCTGCCGGTTTCCGGGCGATAGATTTCGGTGCCGGTGATGTCGGCCGGCAGCAGGTCGGGGGTGAACTGGATGCGATGGAACTGCGCTTCGATGCCTTCCGCCAACTCTTTGATGGCCTTGGTCTTGGCCAGGCCCGGGGCGCCCTCGACCAGCATGTGGCCGTCGGCGAGCAGGGCGATGAGCAAGCGCTCGATGAGTTTTTCCTGGCCGAGAATCTGCGTTGAAAGAAAGGTTCGCAGCGCGAGTAGCGCTTCACGATGTTCCATCGATGACTGTTCCTGCAGAGGGTGACCGAAGGCGTTCGAATAACGCCAGGGCTGGGGGCGTTACTTTAATCTATCCGGGCCCCTGGCGACTAACGGCACCTGGCAAATTTCTGTAAATAATGGGTAATTGCGTTGAGCGACGCCAACCTTTTGCGGCGTCGTTTTGAGCATTTTCAATGCCCCAGCAACAAGGCCTCGGCAAGCCTTGCCGCCGTCCAGCGCTCAAGGAGCGCTTATGCGCAACGGAAATCCGTACGATTCGAAAAGATCCCAGACGTCCTCGCGATCGAAGAGCCGCCACCCCAGTGTCGTGAACCGCATCAGGTCATCCTCGTCGGGAAAGGAGTAGTAGGCCCCGGCAGATGGATCCTGGGGCGTCCCCGTCATGGGCTCACCGCGCTCCAAGCGCCTGATTGCGTTCATGATGAGACCCGCGCCTGGTTGATAAAGTGAAAGGATGTGCCACAGCAAGGAGCGCTCCTTTTCGACGGCCACACGCGCAGTGTCAATGATGCGACCCACATCAATGCCGGGACTGTCGATCCAGTGGAGAGTGCAACCGATCTCCGGGTCCCCGTTCAGCAGCGCCCGGAAGGTCGCGAGGACACCTCGATATTGAGGCAAGAGGCCAGAGTGCAGATTGAGGACGCCGCGTGGCGCAATGGCCAAGGCTTCATTCTTCAGGATTTGACCAAAGCGGATGGAGATGAACAGATCCGCTCCCGCATCCTGCAGCATTTGCAGGCCCGCAGGATCCCTCAAGCTGGGCAATACCTGCACAGGAACCCCAAAGCGTTGCTGCAGTTCTGCAAAACCGAGTCGATGCCCGCTGCTGACCGGGTCGCTCGATCCGCTTAACCCAGGGGGCAAGGCATTGAAGAGGTCCTGCTCGATCAATGCCAGTTGTCCGAGCATGGGTGGCACCTTCCTGCCCGATCCCACTCTCTCCGAGAGGAAGATTCCCACTGTGCTCTGGTGAATCTCAGGCAACAGGAAATTGAGCGTGAGATTGCTCTCCACGTCCCGGTTCACCAGAAAAGCGATTCGCAACTTCAGACCTCCTCTGTCAGACCTGCCTTGAGAGGCAGCAACGGCCGATCCAACACAAGCGGATCGATCCCATTCCCATTGTTTTGCCACGGCGTATGGACGCAAGGCCCGATCTGCTCGATCAATTCCGGCATCAGGCCTAGCATAGTTGCTCTTTCGTCATTGCTACGTCCCCCAGCGGCTCCTGGCCGTTCTCTGCCGATCATGGTTACAACGCGTGCTGGTGAAATCCGATGCAAATGACCGGTCAGGTCGGATGCAAATGGTGCTCAAGTGGCGTGCAATTGCGCAAATAACCGGTAAGGGTCCGCAACGCCGGGACCTGTTGTGAGGATCGGGGGAAGGGGATGGCAGCGGGTGCCTGACGCGCCGCCAGCACGGCGCGTCAGTGGGTTGTGCTCAGTTCTTGAAGCTGGAGTGCTTGCGGCCCTGGTCGCACAGGGCGAAGACCACCACCATCACCGCCGAGACCGCCAGGATCAGCGCCACGCCGTCGGTCGAGTGAGTGGCCGAGTTGGCGACCAGGGCCAGCCCGCCGAGGGGGGCCAGGCCGCCGGCGATGGCAGTGCCGATTTCCCGGCCGGTACCGAAGCCGGAGGAGCGGGTCTGGGTCGGGAACTGGCGGCTGAGGAACGAGCCCTGGGGGGCGAACATCATCGGCGCCAATACCCCGGTGCCGATGGCGATGGCCAGGTAGATCATCAGCGGCTCGCCGGTATTGAGCAGGCTCAGGAACGGATAGGCGAACAGCACCGAGCACAGGCCGCCGAGCATCAGCACCTTCTTGCTGCTCCACTTGTCGCAGAGCCAGCCGAAGCAGGGCACGGCAACGATCGCCACCAGGCTGGCGATGGTCACCGACAGTGAAGTGACATGGGCTTCGACGCCTTTGTACTGGGTCAGGTAGGCCAGGGAAAAGGTCTTGAAGATGTAGCTCAGGGCGTTGTAGCCGATGGCCACGAACAGCACCACGGCCAGGCCCTTGAGGTCGTTCTTGAACAGCAGCTTGAGGGGCGAGGCCTGGGCCTTGGCGTTGTGTTTGTCCTGTTCCTTGTCCAGCTTCTCGAACTGCGGGGTTTCCGGAATGCTGCGGCGTACCCACAGGCCGACGCCGACCAGGGCGATGCTGCAGACGAACGGAATGCGCCAGCCGCCGGAGAGCAGGAACTCGTTGCCGTTCATGGTCAGCAGGTAGACGGTCAGCGACGACAGCAGCAGGCCCAGGTTCAGGCCCAGCGCTGGCCAGGCACCCTGGCTGCCGCGCTTGCCTTCGCTGGCGTGCTCGTAGGAGGTCACCGCCGCCCCGGACAGTTCGGCGCCAGCACCCAGGCCCTGGATGATCCGCACCAGCACCAGGATGATCGGTGCCCAGATGCCGATCGAGGCATAGCTGGGAATCAGGCCGATCAGGGTGGTGCACACGCCCATCATGCAGAAGGTGATCACCAATACCTGTTTGCGCCCGAACCTGTCGCCCAGGTAGCCGAACAGGATGCCGCCGAAGGGACGGGCGATAAAACCGATGGCAAAGGTGGAGAACGCCAGCAGCGAGGCGACTTTCGGGTTGCTGGGGTCGAAGAAGATTTTCGAGAAGACGATGGCCGCCATGGTGGCGTACAGATAGAAGTCGTACCACTCCAGCATCGAACCGAAGATGGTCGCCGCCGCCACCTTGCGCAGGCGTTTCTGTTTTTGTTGCGGCGTTTCGCATGCGGCCGGGGCCGCCTCATGTACTGACATCTGAGGATTCCTTGTTGTTTGTAGTTATTTTCAAGCGGGCGCCAGGCACCCGTGCAGCGGGGATCAACGGGCTTTGCGGATTCTCTCGGCAATCATCTGGCCAATGGGGATGGCCGAGGTCGCGGCCGGCGAGGGGGCGTTGCAGACGTGAACCATGCGCGGGGTTTCGGCGAACAGGAAGTCGTGCACCAGGGTGCCGTCGCGCATCACCGCCTGGGCGCGAATCCCGGCCTCATAAGGCAGCAGGTCGTCGACTTCCAGGGACGGGCAGTATTTGCGGCACTGTTCCAGGTAGCCGCGCTTGAACAGCGAGTTCTTCATCTCCGTGGTGCCGGAACCGAGATTGTTCCAGATGGTTTTCCAGAAGCCGGGGAAGGTCGCGTACTCGGCCACGTCGCGCCAGTTGATGGAGAACTTGCGATAGTTCTCGCGGCCCAGGCCGAGCACGGCGTTGGGGCCGACGGTGACGCTGCCGTCGATCATCCGGGTCAGGTGCACGCCGAGAAACGGCAGCTCCGGATCGGGGATCGGGTAGATCAGGTGATTGACGATGTTGTTCTTCGCCGCCGGCAGGCGGAAGTACTCGCCACGGAACGGGACTATCTGGTGGTCGATTTTGACCCCGGCCAGGGCCGCCAGGCGATCCGATTGCAGGCCGGCGCAGGCCACCAGCTGGCGGGCGCTCCAGACCTTGTCGTCGCTGCTGATGGTGACTTTGTCGGCGGTTTCGACGATGGCGCGCACCCTGGTTTGCAGCTGCACTTCGCCGCCGGCCTTCTGGATGACCCGGGCCATGGCTTCGCACACCTGCTTGTAGTCGACGATGCCGGTGGCATCGAGGAACAGGCCGCCGAGGCCGACGATGTTCGGTTCGCGCCGCTGCAGTTCTTTCGCATCCAGCTGTTCGACCTTCAGGCCGTTCTGCTGCGAGCGCTCGTACAAGGCGTGCATGCGCTCGACTTCCAGCGGCGTGGAGGCCACCAGCAGCTTGCCGCAGACCTCGAACTTGATTTGGTGCTGGGTGCAGAAATCCTTGGTCGCCTGGGCGCCGCGCTTGCACAGGTCGGCCTTGAGGCTGCCCGGGGCATAGTAGATGCCGGCGTGGATCACCCCGCTGTTGTGGCCGGTCTGGTGCCGGGCCAGGACGTTTTCCTTTTCCAGAATCAGCAGCGAGGCGCCGGGCTGGCGTTCGAGCAGCGCCATGGCGGTGGCGAGGCCAACGATGCCGCCGCCGATGATGCAGTAGTCGTAGATCATGCAGATGTCACCTTGGTTATTCTTGTTTGAGTCTGATCATCAGGTTGTCAGACAAAGCTAGGCAAACAAAAGACGCCGCACGGCAGCGTCCGCCAGACAGTGGTTTCAGGGATTCAATCGATACTCGGCAGGTCGATTTTCAAGCGTTTGGCCGCGGCCCGCAGGTGCTCTTCGGCGCAGGCGGCGGCCTGCTGCCGGTCACCGGCGGCGATGGCTTCGTACAGTGCCTGGTGTTCGCGGCCGGCATCGGCGGAGCCGCCGACCGAATGGGCCGCCGAGTTTTCCCAGGCGGTGCGCCGCGCTTCGGCCAACTGGCCACGGAGAAAATCATGGAAGGCGACGAAGTAGTGGTTCTTGCTGGCGTCGGCGATGGCCCGGTGGAACTCCACGTCGGCCAGGGCCGCCGCGGCCAGATCGCTGCGCTGGTCGTGCATTTCCTGCAGGGCAGTGCGCATGCGTTGCAGGTCGGCTTCGTCGCGGCGCTGGGCGGCGATGGAGGCGGCTTGGGTCTCGATCCACAGGCGCATTTCGAACATCTGCACCAGGTCGGGCTTGCGTCCCTTCTGGCTGGGGAAACGGAACACGCTGCCGCTGGGGTTCTGCGAAATGAACGAGCCCAGCCCGCGGCGGCTGACCAGGATGCCATCGGCCTTGAGTTGCGCCACGGCCTCGCGCACCACCGAGCGGCTGACGTTCAGTTGCTCGGTCAATTGCTGTTCGGTCGGCAGGCGCGATTCGGCGGTCAGGCGACCGGCGTCGATTTCCTTGCGGATGGCGTTGACCACTCGTTCGACCAGGGTGTCGGGGCGCTGGAGCTGAAGCATGGAGGAGGTGGCTCGTAAGTCAGGTTGTCAGACAATGCCGGGGCGCCGGTTTCTTGTCAAGAAACCAGTCGCTTGCTCACAGCGGATTGAATCAGGGCTCGTTGATCGACGCTCGTAGGATCAAAGCTCGTAGGTCAAAGCTCGCTGATATAGGTGCCGGTGCCCTTGAGGATGTTCTGCAGGGTTTGCTCGACTTCCGCCAGGTCCGCCGCCGCGGTGTTGTGCTTGATCTCCAGATGGTCGCTGCCATTGAGCGCGTCGGCGTCGGTCGCGGCGATTTCGATCAGCAGGCGGGTCGGGCCCAGGGTGACTTTCACCCCGTCCAGGGTCGAGGGTTCGCCGTCTAGGGTGATTTCCAGTTCGTCCTCATCCGGGTAGCGGGTCATCAGGAACATCTCGCCCTGGTTGCTGTGGCAGCAGAGCATGGCCATGTTGTCTTCTTCGTCGTCGCACGGGTTGGCGATCAGGTGGGCGGTGGTCATTTGCATGGGGCGAGTCCTGGGTCTGGCTCCGTGGGGGAGCGGGGCGAACAAAGTGCAATTCTGCCAGCCCGGGGGAATTTCTGCTGCTTTGTGTGTCAGAGAACAGGTCACGCCGGCGTCGCTGCAATGGTCCGTTTCTGGCACGACAGTCCCGTAAAGCCTCGGCGCGGCCGCTGTTTTGCCCGGCGACTGCTAGTGTTGTTCAAGGCCTGGCCCGCCAGTTGCCTGCCAATGACCGAATATGTCGCAGCACCGCAAGCAGCGGGCTTGCCGCACTCGTTAAGCTGCGCAACGGATGAGCACCTGTAAAGGCATTGCCCGGCGCACCTGGGCAGTCGTTTTTGCAGATGCCCCTCCGGGAACGGTGAATGTGACCTGAGCGTCTCGTACAGCTTCACCACCCTGTCATCCTGCGACCTCTGCCCGAGATCCAGGAGCAGGATGACCGACACCCCCGCAAGGGGGATTGCATGCGACGCTTTCATCAATAACAAGCCCAAGCGGAGTACCACAGATGGCGTTCTTCACCGCAGCCAGCAAGGCCGACTTCCAGCACCAACTGCAAGCGGCACTGGCGCAGCACATCAGTGAACAGGCACTGCCACAAGTGGCGCTGTTCGCTGAACAATTCTTCGGCATCATTTCTCTGGACGAACTCACCCAGCGTCGGCTGTCCGACCTGGCGGGCTGCACCCTTTCTGCCTGGCGCCTGCTTGAGCGCTTCGACCACGCGCAACCGCAAGTGCGCGTCTACAACCCCGATTACGAACGTCATGGCTGGCAGTCGACCCACACCGCGGTCGAAGTGCTGCACCATGACCTGCCGTTCCTGGTGGACTCGGTCCGCACCGAGTTGAACCGCCGCGGCTACAGCATCCACACCCTGCAGACCACCGTGCTGAGCGTGCGTCGCGGGAGCAAGAACGAGCTGCTGGAAATCCTGCCCAAGGGCACCCAGGGCGAAGGCATCCTGCAAGAATCGCTGATGTACCTGGAGATCGACCGCTGCGCCAACACCGCCGAGCTCAATGTGCTGAGCAAGGAACTGGAGCAGGTGCTCGGCGAAGTGCGCGTCGCCGTCGCCGATTTCGAGCCGATGAAAGCCAAGGTCCAGGAACTGATCGATGGCATCGGCAACAGCCAGTTCGAGATCGACGCCGATGAAAAGGGCGAGATCAAGAGCTTCCTGGAATGGCTGGTGGGCAACCACTTCACCTTCCTCGGCTACGAAGAGTTCGTGGTGCGCGAAGACCAGCACGGCGGCCATATCGAGTACGACCAGGACTCCTTCCTCGGCCTGACCAAGCTGCTGCGCGCCGGCCTCACCGTCGACGACCTGCGCATCGAAGACTACGCCGTGAATTACCTGCGCGAACCGACGCCGCTGTCGTTCGCCAAGGCCGCGCACCCAAGCCGCGTGCACCGTCCGGCCTACCCGGACTACGTGTCGATCCGCCAGATCGATGCCGACGGCAATGTGATCAAGGAATGCCGCTTCATGGGCCTGTACACCTCGTCGGTGTACGGCGAAAGCGTGCGGGTGATTCCTTATATCCGCCGCAAGGTGGAAATCATCGAACAGCGTTCCGGCTTCCAGGCCAAGGCGCACCTGGGCAAGGAACTGGCCCAGGTCCTCGAAGTGCTGCCCCGCGACGACCTGTTCCAGACCCCGGTCGACGAGCTGTTCAACACCGTGATGTCGATCGTGCAGATCCAGGAACGCAACAAGATCCGCGTGTTCCTGCGCAAGGACCCCTACGGTCGTTTCTGCTACTGCCTGGCCTATGTGCCGCGCGACATCTATTCCACCGAAGTGCGGCAGAAGATCCAGCAGGTGCTGATGGATCGCCTGAAGGCCACCGACTGCGAGTTCTGGACCTTCTTCTCCGAGTCCGTGCTGGCGCGCGTGCAACTGATCCTGCGGGTCGACCCGAAGAACCGCATCGACATCGACCCGCTGCTGCTGGAAAAAGAAGTGGTGCAGGCCTGCCGCAGCTGGCAGGACGACTACGCCGCCCTGACCGTCGAAAGCTTCGGCGAAGCCCACGGCACCAACGTCCTGGCCGACTTCCCGAAAGGCTTCCCGGCCGGCTACCGCGAGCGCTTCGCCGCGCATTCGGCGGTGGTCGACATGCAGCACCTGTTGAGCCTGTCCGAGGCCAACCCGCTGGTGATGAGCTTCTACCAGCCGCTGACCCAGTCCACCAGCCAGCCGCTGCTGCACTGCAAGCTGTACCACGCCGATACCCCGCTGGCGCTGTCCGACGTGCTGCCGATCCTGGAAAACCTCGGCCTGCGCGTGCTCGGCGAGTTCCCGTATCGCCTGCGTCACGCCAGCGGCCGTGAGTTCTGGATCCACGACTTCGCCTTCACCGCGGCCGAAGGCCTGAACCTGGATATCCAGCAGCTCAACGACACCCTGCAGGATGCCTTCGTCCACATCGTCCGTGGCGATGCCGAGAACGATGCGTTCAACCGCCTGGTGCTGACCGCCGGCCTGCCATGGCGCGACGTCGCGCTGCTGCGTGCCTACGCCCGTTACCTGAAGCAGATCCGCCTGGGCTTCGACCTGGGTTACATCGCCAGCACCCTGAACAACCACACCGATATCGCCCGCGAGCTGACCCGGTTGTTCAAGACCCGCTTCTACCTGGCGCGCAAGCTCACCGGCGATGACCTGGAAGACAAGCAGCAACGCCTGGAGCACGCGATCCTCACCGCCCTGGACGATGTCCAGGTGCTCAACGAAGACCGCATCCTGCGTCGCTACCTGGACCTGATCAAGGCCACCCTGCGGACCAACTTCTACCAGACCGACGCCAACGGTCATAACAAGTCGTACTTCAGCTTCAAGTTCAACCCGCACCTGATTCCAGAGCTGCCCAAGCCGGTGCCGAAGTTCGAGATCTTCGTCTACTCGCCGCGTGTCGAAGGCGTGCACCTGCGCTTCGGCAACGTCGCTCGCGGCGGCCTGCGCTGGTCCGACCGTGAAGAAGACTTCCGTACCGAAGTCCTCGGCCTGGTAAAAGCCCAGCAAGTGAAGAACTCGGTGATCGTGCCGGTGGGCGCCAAGGGCGGCTTCCTGCCGCGTCGCCTGCCACTGGGCGGCAGCCGGGACGAGATCGCGGCCGAGGGCATCGCCTGCTACCGCATTTTCATCTCCGGCCTGCTGGACATCACCGACAACCTGAAGGACGGCGTCCTGGTGCCGCCGGCCAACGTGGTGCGTCACGACGACGATGACCCGTACCTGGTGGTGGCGGCGGACAAGGGCACTGCGACCTTCTCCGACATCGCCAACGGCATCGCCATCGACTACGGCTTCTGGCTGGGCGACGCGTTCGCTTCCGGCGGTTCCGCCGGCTACGACCACAAGAAGATGGGCATCACCGCCAAGGGCGCGTGGGTCGGCGTGCAGCGCCACTTCCGCGAGCGCGGCATCAATGTCCAGCAAGACAGCATCACCGTGGTAGGCGTCGGCGACATGGCCGGCGACGTGTTCGGCAACGGCTTGCTGATGTCCGACAAGCTGCAACTGGTCGCGGCCTTCAACCACCTGCATATCTTCATCGATCCGAATCCGGATCCGGCCACCAGCTTCGCTGAACGCCAGCGCCTGTTCGACCTGCCGCGTTCGGCCTGGAGCGACTACGACACCAGCATCATGTCCGAAGGCGGCGGCATCTTCTCGCGCAGCGCGAAGAGCATCGCCATCTCGCCGCAGATGAAAGAACGCTTCGACATCCAGGCCGACAAGCTGACCCCGACCGAGCTGCTCAACGCCTTGCTCAAGGCGCCGGTGGACCTGTTGTGGAACGGCGGTATCGGTACTTATGTGAAAGCCAGCAGCGAAAGCCACGCCGATGTCGGCGACAAGGCCAACGATGCGCTGCGGGTCAACGGCAACGAGCTGCGCTGCAAGGTGGTGGGCGAGGGCGGCAACCTCGGCATGACCCAGCTGGGGCGTGTGGAGTTCGGCCTCAATGGCGGCGGTTCCAACACCGACTTCATCGACAACGCCGGTGGCGTGGACTGCTCCGACCACGAAGTGAACATCAAGATCCTGCTCAACGAAGTGGTGCATGCCGGCGACATGACCGACAAGCAACGCAACCAGTTGCTGGCGAGCATGACCGACGAAGTCGGTGGCCTGGTGTTGGGCAACAACTACAAGCAGACCCAGGCCCTGTCCCTGGCGGCCCGTCGCGCCTTCGCGCGGATCGCCGAGTACAAGCGCCTGATGAGCGACCTGGAAGGCCGTGGCAAGCTGGACCGCGCCATCGAGTTCCTGCCGTCGGAAGAGCAGCTCAACGAGCGCGTCGCCGCCGGCCACGGGTTGACCCGTCCGGAACTGTCGGTGCTGATCTCCTACAGCAAGATCGACCTCAAGGAGCAGTTGCTCAATTCCCTGGTACCGGACGACGACTACCTGACCCGCGACATGGAAACCGCGTTCCCGCCGACCCTGGTCAGCAAGTTCGCCGAAGCCATGCGCCGTCACCGCCTCAAGCGCGAGATCGTCAGCACCCAGATCGCCAACGACCTGGTCAACCACATGGGCATCACCTTCGTGCAGCGCCTGAAGGAGTCCACTGGCATGAGCCCGGCCAACGTGGCGGGTGCCTATGTGATTGTGCGTGACATCTTCCATCTCCCGCACTGGTTCCGCCAGATCGAAGCCCTGGACCACCAGGTCTCGGCCCAGGTGCAGCTGGAGCTGATGGACGAGCTGATGCGCCTTGGCCGTCGCGCCACCCGCTGGTTCCTGCGCAGCCGTCGCAACGAGCAGGATGCCGCGCGTGACGTCGCGCACTTCGGTCCGCACCTGGCGGCGTTGGGCCTCAAGCTCGACGAACTGCTGGAAGGCCCGACCCGTGAAGGCTGGCAGACCCGCTACACCGCCTACGTCGAAGCCGGCGTGCCTGAGCTGTTGGCGCGCATGGTGGCAGGTACCACCCACCTGTACACCCTGTTGCCGATCATCGAGGCCGCGGATGTCACCGGGCACGACGCCGCCGATGTGGCCAAGGCCTACTTTGCCGTGGGCAGCGCCCTGGACCTGCCGTGGTACCTGCAGCAGATCAGCGATCTGCCGGTGGCCAACAACTGGCAGGCCCAGGCACGCGAAGCCTTCCGCGACGACGTGGACTGGCAGCAGCGGGCGATCACCATCTCGGTCCTGCAAATGGCCGACGCGCCAGAAGACATGGAAGCCCGCGTGGCCCTGTGGCTGGAGCAGAACCAGAGCATGGTCGAGCGCTGGCGCGCGATGCTGGTGGAAATCCGTGCCGCCAGCGGCACCGACTACGCCATGTACGCGGTGGCCAACCGCGAACTGCTGGACCTGGCCATGAGCGGTCAATCGGGCCTTGTAGCGGCGGCCTGATCGAGCGGTAAATGAAAAGCCCCGTATCGCGAGATACGGGGCTTTTTTATGGTCTCGCGAAATGTTGTAGCCGCTGCCGCAGGCTAGGATCGAGCGGAACGCTCGCAAGGGGCTCAAGGTCCTGCAGCAGCGGCTACAAAAAAACGCGGCTTCTGTAGGAGCGAAGCTTGCTCGCGATCCGCGCAGCGGCCAGACGCCTTTTTATCGGCTTGGCCTTGTGCTGTTTGTACTGAGGTCATCGCGGGCAAGCCTCGCTCCTACAGAAAAAAATGTACTCCGCACAGCGGCCAGGCGCTTACTGCTGCAACGGCGTCAGCACCTCATCCTTGGTGTCCTTGAGCACGAACACCAGCAGCCTGGCTGGTTTGCTGGTGCTGGCGTTGGCCGACACCGGGTGCTGCGAGCCGGCCGGTTCGTACCAGGATTCGCCCGCCTTGTAGGTGATGGCCGGCTCGTCGTTGACCCGCGAGGTGATCTCGCCTTCGAGCACATAGGCCAGGGCCGCGCCCTTGTGCATGTGCGGCACCGTGGCCTGGCCCGGCGCGTAGTCGACAGTGAGCATCAGCGCGGTCTTGCCCGGCAGGTTGCTCAGGGCATGCTCCTGGAGGATCTTGAGTTTCTCCTGGCCGTACTCCGGCTCATGGGCGGCGGCGCCCAGGGAGGTGAGCAGGGTCAGGCCGGCGAGGGCGCAGGTCAGGGCAGCGAGGGTCTTCTTCATGGTCGGTTTCTCCGGTGCGAAAGGGGCCGACTCAAGGTAAGCCCGCTGGCGCGACCGGCCTATAACCAATCCCGGCAAAGAAGCGCAGACCAATGCCTCAGTGTTCGAAGTCGAGGGCGCAGGCCAGGCGGCTGGCCAGCAGGTCGATGAAGCCCTGGGCCGCCGGCAGATGGAAATGCGCCTGCATCTCGGCCACCGAGCGCCACTGGCCGCGCACGGTCCAATGCCGGGGATCCTCGACGCTGCGGCGAGCGGTGTACTCCAGGCAACCGGGGGCCTCGCGCAGGGCGGCGAGGAGTGTTGTCAAATGCTGGTCAAGTTCATCCGAACGGCCTTGGGCGGCTCGGATCTGCACGATATTGATGGCTGGACTGGACATCTCGAACCCCCCACGACCTGTAGCCGCTGCCGCAGGCTGCGATCGGCTTGGGCGGCACTGCGACGTAGCAGGTGCAGGGGCTCAAGATCGCAGTTGCAGTCACGGCGTTTGCTGGAGGCTCAGAATAAGGCCAGGAGATTGCAACGAAAATAACCAATCCCCGGGAAAAGCCCGGGGCCAATCAGGCAATCTGTTGCAGGATGTCACGGACCTTGTCCAGGGCCGGGTCGATGTCCAGGGTCTCGATGGCGCCAAAGCCGATGAACAGCCCGTCCCTGGCCGGCTCCTGATCATAGAAGCCGTGCAGCGGGTAGAGCCCGACCTCGACCTTCTTCGCCAGCTCCAGCAGCAGCGGGATGTTCACCGGCACCTTGCACAGTGCCGCCATGTGGAAGCCGGCGGTGGACGGCACCGCTTGCAGCCAGGGCGAGAGGTCGCCGTTCAGGCGCCGCAGGATGCGCTCGCGGCGCCCGGCGTACACCGTGTGGCAGCGGCGGATGTGCTTGAGCAGGTAACCCTCGGCGATGAACTTGGCCAGCGCCCATTGCGGCAGGGTCGAGGTGTGACAGTCGGTGAGGCGCTTGGCCTTGATCACCGCGCCGAGAATCGCCGGCGGCAGTACCGCATAGCCCAGGCGCAGCTGCGGCAGCATGGTCTTGGAGAAGGTCCCGACATAGGCCACCACGCCACGTTTATCCAGGCTTTGCAGGGAGTCGGTGGGCCGCCCCTCGTAGCGGAACTCGCTGTCGTAATCGTCCTCGATGACAATCGCCCCCAGCTGCCGCGCCCGCTCCAGCAGGGCCTCGCGTCGGGCCTGGCTCATGGGCATGCCCAGCGGGAACTGGTGGGACGGGGTGACGTAGATCAGCCGCACGCCGTCGGGAATCCGCTCGACCTGGATGCCCTCATCATCCACCGGCACGCCGATCACCGTCGCGCCCTGGGCGCTGAACAGCAGGCGCGCCGGGGTGTAGCCGGGGTCTTCCATGGCCACCAGGCTGCCGGGTTCCAGCACCACCCGGGCGATCAGGTCCAGGGCCTGTTGCGCGCCGTTGCAGACCACGATGTCGGCGTCGCTGCAAACCACGCCGCGGGAGAACGACACATGCCCGGCAATCGCGCTGCGCAGCGCCGGCAGGCCTTCCGGCTGGCTGTAGAAACCGCCGCTCTGGGCGATCCGCCGCAAAGCGTCCTGGGTGCAGCGCCGCCATTCTTCCTGGGGGAACTGATTGCGGCTGGTGGCGCCGCCGATGAACTCGTAGCGCGAGGTGCCTTCCAGGGTCGGGTGGCGCAGGGGCGAGGGCAGCTCGCGCCATTTTTCCAGGCTCTGCGCGCAGGCCAGGTCGGCGGCGCTCTGCTTGGCTTCGACCTTCACCGGGCGGGCATTGACGAAGGTGCCGCGGCCGATCCTGCCGATCAGGAAGTTCTCGTAGGTCAGCAGGCTGTAGGTGTCCGACACCGTCTTGCGCGAGATTCCCAGTTGCTCGGCCAGCAGGCGGCTCGGCGGCAACTGGGCGCCCGCCGCCAGTCGCCCGGATTCGATGGCGGCGCGCAGTTGCCGATACAGCTGGTCGGCCAGGTCCTTGCGCCCGTTGATGACGACATGCAGTTCCATCGATGACATTCCAAAACGATCAGTGCCCGCCAGATTACCCGCCCGGCCGGGTTTGGTGTAGCGGGCCTGGTATCGGGATTGGCCTGAGATCCTGGCGCGTACTGCGTACGCGATCGCAGCCTTCGGCAGCGGCTACAGGGTGCGACGCTGCCTTCGGACCGGGCGGTGTAGCCGCTGCCGCAGGCTGCGATAAGCCCGCAGGGCTTCGGCGGGATCAAGTCCGACACAGGTCCGGTGGACTGCCGATAAACCCGCGGATTGGCTATAGGGACAGCCCAGCACGGCCCTTAGGCTAGGAAGAACACAAACGCACGCTTACGGTGACCCCGATGGAACCCCGCCTGGACTACTACAGCGCCTCGCCGGAAGCCCTCAAGGGCCTGTTGATGCTCGAGGCAGAAACCTTCGGCCTGTCCATCGAGAAGCCGCTGCTGGAGCTGATCAAGATCCGCGTCTCGCAACTCAACCACTGCGCGTTCTGCACCGACATGCACGCGGTGCAGGCGCGCCAGAACGGCGAGAGCGAGCGGCGCCTGTACGCCCTGAGCGTATGGTGCGACTCGGGGTTGTTCAGCCCGCGGGAACGCTCGGCCCTGGCCTGGAGCGAGTCGGTGACCCTGTTGTCCGACCCTGCGGTGCCGGATGAATTGTTCCAGGCGGTGCGCGGCGAATTCAGCGAGCGCGAGCTGGTCGACCTGACCGTCGCGGTGGCCGCCATCAACTGCTGGAACCGCCTCGCCGTGGCGTTCCGCCAACAGCCCAGCGTTTAGCCCAGATATCTTTCAACCCAAGCAAGGTAATGCTCAATGAAACTGCTGCACGTCGATGCCAGCTCCAAAGGTGAACGCTCCAACTCCCGGGCCCTGGGCCGCTACTTCATCGAACGGCTGCAAGGCCAGGGCGTCGACCTGGAGATCGACTACCTGGACCTGGCGGTGGATACGCCGCCCCACGTCAGCGAGGCCTTCGCCATCGCCACCTACACCGCTCCCGAGGCCCGCACGCCGCAGATGCGCCAGACCCTGGCGGCCTCGGATGCCCTGTGCCAGCGGGTGATGGACGCCGATGCCTGCCTGTTCGCCATGCCGATGTACAACTGGTCGATGCCCTCGACCTTCAAGGCCTTTATCGACAGCATCACCCGCACCGAGCTGACCTACCTCAATACCCCGGACGGCATCGTCGGCCAGCTGACCCGGCAGAAGGTGCTGTTCCTCACCAGCCGTGGCGCCGACCTGCGCCCGGGCAATCCCATGGCCTGGATGGACGCGTTGACCCCGGCGCTGAAGGCCGCCTTTGCCTTTATCGGTGTGCAGAACCCAGTGTTCGTCGATGCCCAGCCGCTGCAATTCGCCAACCCCGAAGCCCGCGAGCAAGCCCTGGAACGGGCAAGAGCGGAGCTGGAGATGGTGGCGCGGCAGTGGGCGGGGGTGTAACCGCAGCAACGACGGCTGCGCCGTCTATCGCGAGCAAGCTTCGCTCCTACAGAGGCTGATGGTGCCCCCGTAGGAGCGAGGCTTGCCCGCGATAGGGCCCGAAAGGCCAGCGCAAAAACCTAAGGCCGCTGCGGCTTCACCGAAGTGCCGAAGGTATTGCCCATCCGCGTGCTGGTGGCCGCCGGGGTGGACAGGCCCATCTGGTTTGGCGGGCGCTTGTGGATCGGCACCTGCATGGCTTCCTGGTTCTTCTGCTCGGCCTTGGCGCCGTCGGGGTTGTTGCCCATCTGCTTGCTCAGGCAGCCGTAGTCCGGGGCCTTGTAGCCCCCCACGCTGACGTCGATGCAACCCTCTGTGGGCGCTTTGCCAGGCGCCGCGGCGGGCGCCTCGACCGGCGTAGCGGCGTGGCCGGCCAGCGGCAGGGTGCCGAGCATCAGGCTGGCGACAAGGGTGCAAAGCTGTTTCATCGGGGGCCTCCTGGCGGGCCCGGGAGGGGCCGTTGCGGTCCTTGAGTGTAGAGCAAGGCGGGTGGCGAAAAAGTGATGGTTTTTTTGCGGGTGCCGTAACACCAGATTCATAAACTGGCCTCAGGATGACGGTTTTCAGGGACAGGTCAGCCGTGCAGCGACGCCGAGCAAAGGTCGGGTATCGGTCTTTCTTTCACGCGAGGTTCGCGCGCAGGGGGCTTGCGCTGCTGCTGGCGCTGGCTGCCTGCGGCGGGTTGTGGGCGGCGCCATCTGCGCCGCCGATGGTGGATTCGCACCGGCTGCTGGACCTGAACATCGCCGCGCAAGACCTGGCCGAAGCGCTGGAACTGTTCAGCCGCTCGACCGGGATGGCGGTGCTGGTGGATCGCGAGCTGACCCGAGGGCGCCGCTCGGTACGGGTCCAGGGGCGCTACAGCGCCCGGGATGCCCTGAGTCGCCTGCTGACAGGAAGTGGTTTGATGGCCCGTTACGCCCGTTCCGATGCCTTTACCCTGCAAGTCGCCCAGCTCAGCGATGCGCCTGCCCCCAAGGGCGCGGGCGGCAACGCCGGGACCTGGGCCAGCGACAGTTTCGCCAGTGCCCTGCAACGCGCGGTGGAGGCCGGCCTGTGCCGTTCGGAACTGACCCGGCCGGGTCGCTATCGCGCGGTGCTGCAACTGTGGATCGACCGTGGCGGGCATATCGAGCACAGCCGCCTGGTCACCACCACCGGCGATCTGCGGCGCGACGAGGCGCTGGTGCAGAGCCTGAGCGAGACCTGGGTCGAGCGGCCCGCACCGAGTTCGCTGCGCCAGCCAGTGACCTTGCTTCTGATACCCGACAGCGCAGGAAAACGCATGGATTGCAGACAACGCCAAGGAGCCTCCGGGGCATGAAGAATACCGGGCACAGTGCGATGGTCAGGCTGTTCCTGACCTCCTACGACGACTTCAAGGTGCGTCTGCGCCGGCGCCTGGGCTCGGAAGACCTGGCCAACGATGTGCTGCACGAAACCTACCTGCGGGTCGACCGCATGGAAGAGCCGCCGAACCTGGCCCAGCCCAATGCCTACCTCTATCGCATGGCCCTGAACATCGCCGCCGACCGCCGCCAGGCCGATGCCCGGCTGCTCACCGGCAGCGAGGTCGAGGAGCTGTTGCAGATCAGCGACGAAGCCCTGGACCCGTCGCGGGTGGTGGGCGGGCAGAAGGAAATCCAGTCGCTGCTCAAGGCGCTCTACGAACTGCCGGCGCGCCGGCGCAAGATCTTTATCGCCGCGCGCCTGGAGGAGGCGCCGCACCTGGAAATCTCCCAGCGCTTCGGCATTTCGACACGGATGGTCGAGAAGGAAATCAAGGCGGCCCTGGGCCACTGCGCTTCGCGCCTTGAAAGAAAAGTGATTCAGCGGTTCGGTCCCGGCGCCGGAAAACCGTCCTAGTCACTAAAGGCCCCGATTAATCCGTGAGTACCCGCACGCTTGAACATCTTTAGCATCTCCACTTCTCGGGCGACACCGGACCACCGGCTGCGCAACGAGGCCCAGGACTGGCTGCTCCTGCTGACCTCGGGGCGGGCCACCGCGGCCGACGCCCGGGCCTTGCAGCAGTGGTGCGCGCAGAGCCCGCAGCATGCCGAGGCCTTCGAGCAGGCCAAGTTGCTGTGGCACAGCCTGAAACCGGCCGCCGAACAATGCCAGCAGCAGGCCCAGCCGCGGCGCTTCGGGCGCCGGGCCTTTCTCGGTGGGGCGCTGGCGGCCTCGGTGGCGCTGGTGGCGGTGCGGGTCTCGGTGCCGGGCGGTTTTGCCGGGCTGAGCGCCGACTACCGCACCGAAGTCGGCGAGCAGCGCCGGGTCGAACTGGAAGACGGGCTGAGCCTGGAACTCAACACCCAGACCCGCATCAGCCGGCGCGAGCTGGCGCAAGGCGGGCAGGGCATCGAACTGCTCGAAGGCGAGGTCGAGGTGTCGAGCCAGGGCGCGCTACCGGTGCGGGTCCAGGCCGGCAACGGCTGGCTGAGCGCTTCCCAGGCTCGTTTCAATGTGCGCAATATCAACCACAGCGTCTGCGTGACCTGCATCGATGGCGCGCTGCAGGTCGAGGTCGCGGGCCGGCTGATCCGCCTGGACAGCGGTCGCCAGCTGACCTACGACAGCCGCCAGGTCGGCGAGCCGACGGCCGTGGACCCGACGGCGGTGATCGCCTGGCGTGAGCAGGTGCTGGTGTTCGACAACGCCACCCTCAATACGGTGATCGACGAGATCAACCGCTACCGCCCGGGCATGCTGGTGCTGCTCAACGCCGAGCTGGGCAAGCGCAAGGTGCAGGCGCGTTTCAATCTCAACCAGCTGGCCGGCGTGGCCCTGCTGATCCGCGACGCCTACGGCGCCAAATGCACTGAGTTGCCGGGCGGCGTGGTGTTGTTGAGTTGAAGCACAAAACCGGTAGGCGCGACGCTGGCTCGCGATAGCGTCCGTTCCGGCCAACCGCGTTGCCTGGATCGCGGGCAAGCCTCGCTCCTACAGAATCGCCGTCGACCCGTAGCCGCTGCATTAACTGCTTTGCCGCTGTAGCCGTTGTAGCCGCTACGCTCCGCAGCGGCTACAACGGCATCCAGCCTGATGCGGCAATCACTCCAACGGCCCCAGCACCTGGCGATAACGTTCTTCGCCTTGGGGTGTTTGCCGCACCAGGCGGATTTCCAGGCCCGGTGGGTTTTCCTTGCGGTTGCCGCTGAGCTGGCGCCAGCCCTTGTCCCGATCCCAGACCCGCAGCTGCAAGTCGCTGACATGCTCCAGCACCGCCACGGCGTTTTTCGGCGCGGGCAGCGGGTAACGGTCGCGGGCCGGCGCCGCTGCGCGGTACAGGGTGTCGCCCTTGAGCCACCAGCGCACCCGTTGCAGGCCGTCGCCGGGCGTCGCCGCGGTGCGGATCACATCCAGGCGGAAGGTGCCGCTGTCGGCGCTGCGCACGGTCAGGGCCGCCGGCACATCGCTGGCTTCGGCGTCGCTTCCCGCCGGCACCGGCTCCATCAATTCCACGCTGGCCCGCAGCGCCACGTCCCGTTCCAGCTGGTGCAGGGTGCGCAGCAGCTCCTCGGTCTGCTCGCTGCTGGCCTGCAAATGGCTGTCGGCCCGGCTGACGCTGTCCAGCCCGCGCCAGGCGATCACGCTGACCACCGCCATCAGCAGGATCGCTACCATCACCTCGATCAGGGTAAAGCCGCCTTGCCGCTGGTTGATCCGGGTCCTCATGGCAGCGCCACCACCCGCACCACGCCGGTGGCGGTGCGTTGCACCGTCAGGCTGTGCCGGCCGTCGGACAGTTGCACCTGCAGCGGCGCGTCTATCCATTCGGCGTTGAGCACCAGCCGCGGGCCGGGCTCGATGCGCACTTTGATCGACGGGCTTTCCCAGGGCCGCGGGCGCAGCTGCGGGTCGTCCTTGAACTGGTCGAGGCCGCGGCCGTCGTCGCTGGGCCGGCTGAAGGCGAAGCCCTTGGCATCCGCCCGCCAGCTGATGGGCCGACCATCCACGCGCGCCTCGGCCTGGGCCACCTGGAGCAACTGGGCCAGGCGCTCGGCGTCCTTGCGCAGGCCCTGCAGCGGGTCGGGGCGGATGCTCAGGCTGATGGCGGCGCTGGCGATCCCGATGATCACCAGCACCACCATCAGCTCGATCAGGGTGAAGCCCTGTTGTCGGGATGGGGTCATGGGGCGCGCCTCCTGTGCGTCGCTTTTCATCCTGCCCGGTGAATGTGAAATAAAAACGTGACCATTGCGCGCTAGGCTGCGAAGACGGACAAACAGGAGGTCCTTGCCATGGCATTCGTCCATCGATTTTCCCCGCCGCAGCTGGTGCAGTCCGTGGCCCTGCTGGCGATCGTGGCCGGGGTGGCGACCTGGTCGTCGCTGCTGCTGACCCCCGCCGAGTCGCGCACCCCGCAGGCGCCGCCGCAAGCCCTGGCCGCCCAGGCCCAGAGCCCGGCGCAGCAGTGGTTTTCCAACCAGCCGCTGGCGCTGGACATCAAGGTCACCGGGTTGATGGCCAGCCCTCGCGGCGCGGTGGCGATTCTCAGCCTCAACGACGCGCCGCCGCGCAGCTTCCTGGTGGGCGAGCGCCTGGCCCAGGGCGTGCAGCTGGTGGCCATCGAAGGCGACGGGGTGGTGATCGAACGCGGCGGCGAGCGCTCGCGGCTGGATGTCAGCAAGTTGCCGGAGAGTCCGGCGTTGCCGGTGCTGATCCGCCAGTGACGACCCTGTCGAAAAGTGCCTGGTTAAACAGATTCCTGATAGTAGCGGGGCCCTTGTAGGAGCGAGCTTGCTCGCGATGGACGTTAACGATAACGCGTGTGGATTGGATGAACGCGGCGCTCTCAGGTCCATCGCGAGCAATCGAGCGTCGACCGGCTGCTCCTACAGGGTTAATCCTTAACGATTGGGGTTCTTCGGCACCCGCGCGACCAGGGTGTCCAGGCGCGCCAGGGGCGGGGCCTCGCGGCTGCGGTCGAGGACCAGCACGCTGACCCGGGACAGCCGCGGATCGGGGCTGGGGGCGATGTTCTGCTCGCAGCGCAGCTTGAGCCGGCCCTGGTCGCACTCGATGTTCTTGGTCCCGGGCGGCAGGCGGCCTTCCAGGCGCAGTTCCGCCAGGCGCGACTGGGCCGCCAGCAGGGCGATGGATCTATCCCGCAGCAAACCGTTGCTCTGGGTCATCAACCCGGCCACGCGGATCGCCGCCGACATGGCCACGGCGATGATCGCCAGCGCCACCAGCACCTCGATCAGGGTGAAACCCCGTTGTTTAGTGGCTGGCCGTCTGGCGGATCGTTTGGGTAGTGGCTGGCGTGGCCCCGGCATGGACGTCTCGTGGCGCAAAGGAAGGTTTTCAGCCTAACCGGCAAATTTGACCGATTGGCTACGGAGGCTCCCGAGCAACGTCAATATCACTGACATATTTTCTTGTAACACTGCCCGACGAATCGAAATCAAGCCAAGGAACGTCGAGATGGATGTCGTGCGCTTCACGTCACACCCCCAGCCTCATCTTCAGCCCCGCCGCCAGCCCCGTCGCCCGCGCGGCCAGGGCGGTTTCACCCTGATCGAGATCATGGTGGTTGTGGTCATTCTCGGGATCCTGGCCGCGATGGTGGTGCCTAAGGTGCTCGACCGTCCGGACCAGGCCCGGGCCACCGCGGCCAAGCAGGACATTGGCGGGCTGATGCAGGCCCTCAAGCTCTATCGCCTCGACCACGGCACCTACCCGAGCATGAACCAGGGCCTGAAAGTGCTGGTGGAACGCCCGGCGGACGCCAAGAACAGCAACTGGCGCTCCTACCTGGAACGCCTGCCCAACGACCCTTGGGGCCGTCCTTACCATTACCTGAACCCGGGGGCCAACGGCGAAGTGGATGTGTTCTCCCTGGGGGCCGACGGCCAGCCAGACGGTGACGGCGTGAATGCCGATATCGGCTCCTGGCAGCTGTAAGCGCCGCCATGACAGCCCGTTCGCCGACAGCGGCGAAACAGCGTGGCATGGCCATTATCAGCGCCTTGTTGATCGCCGCCGTGGTGGCGGTGATCGCCGGCGGCATGCTGACCCGCCAGACTCTGTTCACCCGTGGATTGGAAAGCGAGCAGTTGCGAGTCCAGGGTAGCTGGCAGCTGCAGGGCGGCATGGAAGTCAGCCGCCAGCGCCTGTGGGAAGACCGCCAGCGCGACGTGCTGACCCGCCTCGACCAGAACTGGGCGCGGCCGATCCAGCTCGCGGCCCTGGGCCCGGGCGCCGGGCCGTTCGAAGGTCGGCTGGAGGACGAGCAGAGCAAGTTCAACCTGCGCAACCTGCTGGCCAACGATCGCCTCGACCCGTTGCAGATAGAGAATTTCCAGCGCCTGTGCGAGCTGCTCGGGGTCAACGCGACCCTGGGCCAGCGCATCAGCCAGCGGGTGATCGCCTCCTACCCACGCCTGTTGAGCCCGGAAGGCACAGCGGCGCCGGCCAATAGTGGTTTTCGGAGCGGCCGCGACACCTCGCCCGAGGCTGCGCGCAAACCGCTGCTGGCCAAGCAGCCGATGCTGCGCAGCCTAGACGACCTGCTGGGGGTCAATGGCGTCGATGAAAAGCTGCTGGCGCGCCTGGAACCCTTTGTCACCATCCTGCCGGCCAATACCTGGGTCAACGGCAATACCGCCAGCGCCGAAGTGCTCGCCGCGACTGTGCCAGGGCTGGCGCTGCCGCGGGCCAAGGCGCTGATCGCCGAACGCGACAGCGGCCAGTGGTTCATCAATCAGGGCGACTTTATCAACCGCCTGCGCATGCCGCAGGTACCGGCGGACGCGGTGCGGGTCGGCATCACCAGCGAGTGGTTCCGCCTGCAAGGCCAGGCCCGCGGCGAGCGGCGCCGGGTCAAGCTGCTGGCCTTGCTGCACCGCAGCGAAGACAACATGCCGCGGGTGATCTGGTCGCGGGTGGGCGTATGAGCCGCTTGCGCGTCAGCCTGCCGCCCTTGCACACACTGACGGCCGAGAGCCGGGTGAGCTTTGCCCGGCTCCAGGTTAAGGAAGGCCAGGTCCAGGAAGCCGGCGAAGCCAGCCTGATGCAGTTGG
The DNA here is from genome assembly GCF_017349615.1 of Pseudomonas sp. GW531-T4. Classification (NCBI taxonomy): domain Bacteria; kingdom Pseudomonadati; phylum Pseudomonadota; class Gammaproteobacteria; order Pseudomonadales; family Pseudomonadaceae; genus Pseudomonas; species Pseudomonas sp. GW531-T4. The sequence goes on along the minus strand of NZ_JACMZT010000025.1, from coordinate 5,108 downwards.
GGCAGGTGCCCAAGGCGCCGGCCGTGGAGTGTTTCCTGCACCCCGAGGACAGCCTGCTGGCGAGCATAGAGCTGCCGGCCCTGGCGCCGGCCAAGGTCAGCGCGGCGGTGGCCTGCGCCGCCCAGGCGCTGATTCTCGGCCACAGCGACAGCCTGTACGTGGCCCACAGCCCGCGCGACAGCGACGGTCAGGTGCACATCAGCTGGTTGCCACGCGAAGCGCTGGCGCGGCTGGGCCAGGTGCTGGAGCAGGCCGGCCTGAAACTGCGCGGCCTGTACCCGGCGCCCTATGCCTTGCCGGTGCCGGCGGCGGGCCAGTTGACCGCCGGCCTGCAAGACCAGCACCTGTTGCTGCGCCACAGCCCGCAGCAGGGCAGTGTGCAGCCGCTGCCGGAAGACGCCTTGCAGGCGTTGCTGGCCAACGGCGCCGGGTTGCAATGGGTGGGCGAGGCGGCCCCGCAAGGGGCGCTGGAGCAACTGCCGGACAGCTGTCGCTGGACCGGCCAGGCACCCGCCTGGGGCCTGCATGGTGGGGTGCAGAACAACAGCGCTCGCCAACAGGGCTGGGGCCGTGCCGCGGCGCTGTGCGCGGTGGCGCTGATGGTCTGGACCCTGGGCCTGAACCTCTACGCCGCGCGCCAGGCGGCCCAGGGCCAGCAGCTCAAGGCGCAGATGAGCCAACGGGTGCAGCAGGTGTTCCCGGAATTGCCGGTGATCCTCAACCCCCTGCAACAGGCGCGTCAGCAACTGGCGGCGCGCCAGAGCGGGGCCAGCGGCGACGCCCCGCAAAGCTTCAACAGCCTGGTGCAGCAGGCGAGCAACGCCATGCCTTTCGTGATCGGTGGGGTCGAGCAACTGAATTACCAGAACGGCGAGTTGCAGCTGAGCCTGCTCAGCGACACCCGCGTCCCCGCACCCGACAGCGGCTGGCAGGGCCTGCTGACCCAGGCCGGGCTCGAAGCCAGCCCCGGCGACCAGGGCTGGACCCTGCGTGCGGCCACAGGCATGGCGACCGGCGCGGTGCCGATGGAAGCCGACGACAGCGAGGAAGACGAGGATGAATAAGCTGAACCTCAGCCATTACCGCCAGCGCTGGCAGCGCCAGGCCGCCCAGGCACAGCTGTACTGGAACGGCCTGGCCCTGCGCGAGAAACGCCTGCTGGCCGGCGCGGCGGCGGTACTGGGCGGCCTGCTGGTGTGGTTGGTGCTGATCGAGCCGGCGCTGAAAAAGATCGATTACTGGCAGGCCGAGATCCCCAAGCTGCGCTCCCAGTCCGAAGCCCTGGAGCTGGTGCTGCACCAGGCCGGCGGGCCCCGTGGCGGCGAGGCGGGGCAGAGCCTGGAGCAGTCCTTGCGCCAGACCCTGGATGCCGCCGGCCTGCAGGGGCTGTACCAGTTGCAGCTGGCGGGCGAGGGCGAGTCCCAGGCCTGGCACTTGAGTTTTCAAGAGGCCCCGGCGGATGCCGTGGTCGGTTGGCTGCTGGGCAATCCCCGGCAGTTTTCCCTGGAAGTGGTAGAGGCCCGCCTGCAACGCGCAGGGGCGGCCGACATCGATGGCACGGCAGGCAAACTGTCCGGAACCGTTCGCATGGATCAGGCGCTTGGCGCTAAGGAAGCTTCATGAAGTGGTCAGGTTCTTTTTACGCCCGCCAATCGCGCAAGGCGCTGCCCTTGCTCCTGCTGGGGCCGCTGGCCCTGGCGCTGGCGGCGTGCAGTAACAACAAGGAGCCACAGCCACCGTTGCTGGTGGACAGCGAACTGGGGCGGCCCCTGGGCGAGACCAATCGCAGTGGCGGCGACGTGGTGGCCGAGCGGGAGAGGGCCCAGGCGCAACAGACCCAGCGTCCCAAATACCAGCATCCGATCAGCCGTGCGGGACGCGCCCCCGGTGCTCCCGCGGCCAGCAGCACGGTGGTGCGCAATCCCCTGGGCGACCAGCCGGTGCGCCTGAACTTCGTCGACGTCGATATCCAGGCCGTGGTCCGGGCCCTGGCACGTTCCACCGGCCAGCAGTTCCTGGTGGACCCGCGGGTAAAGGGCAACCTGACCCTGGTCAGCGAAGGCGAAGTGCCGGCCCACCAGGCCTACGACATGCTGCTGGCGGCCCTGCGCATGCAGGGCTTCAGCGTGGTGGATGTCGGCGGCGTGGCCCAGGTGGTGCCGGAAGCCGACGCCAAGCTGCTCGGCGGGCCGATCTACAACGCCGGCAAGCCGTCGGCCAACGGCATGCTGACCCGCACCTTCCGGCTGCAGTACGAAAACGCGGTGAACCTGATCCCGGTGCTGCGCCCGATCGTGTCGCCGAACAACCCGATCAACGCCTACCCGGGCAACAACAGCATCGTCATCACCGACTACGCCGAGAACCTCACCCGGGTGGCGCAGATCATCGAAGGCATCGACATCCCCAGTGCCCTGGACACCGACGTGGTGCCGGTGCAGAACGGCATCGCCGTGGACATCGCCGGCATGGTCTCCGAACTGCTGGAAACCCAGGGCGCCGACCCGACCCAGAAGGTCAGCGTGGTCGGCGACCCGCGTTCCAACTCGATCATCATCCGTACCGGCAGCCCCGAGCGCACCGAGCTGGCGCGCAACCTGATCTACAAGCTGGACAATGCCCAGAGCAACCCGAGCAACCTGCACGTGGTGTACCTGCGCAACGCCCAGGCCGGCAAGCTGGCCCAGGCCCTGCGCGGCCTGCTCACCGGCGAGAGCGACAGCGGCACCGGCGACAACGCACGGGCCATGCTCGGCAGCATGGGCGGCATGAGCCAGGGCGGCAGTTCCAGCAGCGGCCAGAGCGGCAGCACCAGTTCCACCAGTGGCAGCTCCAGCCTCAGCGGCGGCAGCTCCGGCAGCGGTTATGCCCAGGGCGGCAGCTCCAGTAGCCAGGGCGGCACCCAGGCGTCCGACCAGAACACCGCCTTCAGCGCCGGCGGCGTGACCATCCAGGCCGATGCCACCACCAACACCTTGCTGATTTCCGCGCCGGAACCGCTGTACCGCAACCTGCGGGAAGTCATCGACATGCTCGACCAGCGCCGCGCCCAGGTGGTGATCGAGAGCCTGATCGTCGAAGTCAACGAAGACGACGCCGCCGAATTCGGCGTGCAGTGGCAGACCGGCAACCTGGGGGGCAGCGGCGTCATCGGCGGCGCCAACCTGGGCGGCAGCGGCCTCAACCTCAATGGCAAGACCAGCGTCGACGTGCTGCCCCAGGGCCTCAACGTCGGCCTGGTCAACGGCACCGTGGACATCCCCGGGATCGGCAAGATCCTCGACCTCAAGGTGCTGGCCCGGGCCCTGAGGAGCAAGGGCGGGAACAACGTGCTGTCGACCCCGAACCTGCTGACCCTGGACAACGAAGCGGCGAGCATCTTCGTCGGCCAGACCATTCCCTTCGTCACCGGCAGCTACGTTACCGGCGGTGGCGGCAACAGCAATAACCCGTTCCAGACCGTACAGCGCGAAGAGGTGGGCCTGAAGCTGAATGTGCGGCCACAGATTTCCGAAGGTGGCACGGTCAAGCTCGACATCTATCAGGAGGTCAGCAGCGTCGACCAGCGCGCCTCGGTGCAGGCCGGCACCGTGACCAACAAACGGGCGATCGACACCAGCATCCTGCTCGACGACGGCCAGATCATGGTCCTCGGCGGCCTGCTGCAGGATGGCTATAGCCAGAGCAACAACGCGGTGCCGTGGCTGTCGACCCTTCCCGGGATCGGCGCGCTGTTTCGTAACGAAAGCCGCTCGACCAACAAGACCAACCTGATGGTGTTCCTACGCCCCTACATCATTCGCGACAGCGCCGCGGGGCGCAGCATCACCCTCAACCGCTACGACTTCATGCGCCGCGCCCAGGGCGGCCTGCAGCCGGACCGCAGTTGGGCCATGCCGGACATGCAGGCGCCGCAACTGCCGACGGCGGAGCAGGGGGTGCCGGGTGGGCCGGGTGTTGTGCCGGTGTCGTCGCCAGTGCCGGGGGCGGGCTCCGGGCAGGTGCCGAGGGCGAGGATCAGGGCGGTGCCGGTGCAATGAGTTCGCATGTTGCGTTTACACGCCCGGCGTCTGGTGCGCTGGGTGATGGGGTACATATCCGTTGCTGCGGTCACGGCGGCTTAGGGTTCCGCCCTTACGGCGGGTCACTTTGGAAGAGCGCCAAAGTAACCAAAGCGCTTCGCCCCTCCATTCGGTGCCTCGCTAAGGCTCGGCATGCCCTCACTCCGGCATTGCTCCGGGGGCCCGCCGCCACAGGCCATCCATGGCCTGGGGCGGCTAGCGCGGCATCCCTGCCGCGCTACCCCCTGCGCAACGCCTGCGTTCGGCCTCTGGGAAAGGGGCGGGTAGATCAAGAGCGAGAGCCACAGCAAAAGCAAGAGCTAAGCGCGTTTTACGCGCTTCTTGTAGCCGCTGCCGAAGGCTGCGATCGGGCGCGCAGCGCACGCCAAACCAGACGGCGCGGTGTATCAGGCAGATCGAGGCGCATGGTTTTGCGTCTGCTTCGCAGCCGATCGCAGCCTGCGGCAGCGGCTACAGAAATCAGCGCCAAATCCAGGCCGACCGGCAGGTCGCCTCGCATTGCTTTTGATTTTCTTGCCCCGTCGGAAGGTGGAGTAGAGATTCTGCGCAATGGGCAACTCGACAAGGATGCCGAATTAGCCACCCCAGGCCGTGGATGGCCTGCAGCAGCTACAGGGATCAGCGCCAAATCCAGGCCGGCCGGTAGGCCGCCTCGCATTGCTTTTGGTTTTCTTGCCCCGTCGGGAGGCCGAGTGGAGGTTCTGCGCAGTGGGCAACTCGGCAGGGATGCCGAGTTAGTCACCCCAGGCCGCGGATGGCCTACGGCGGCTACAGGGAACGTGTTCTCAGACAGGCCGACCGGCAGGTCGCCTCGCATTGCTTTTGATTTTCTTGCCCCGTCGGGAGGCCGAGTGGAGGTTCTGCGCAGTGGGCAACTCGGCAGGGATGCCGAGTTAGCCGCCCCAGGCCGTGGATGGCCTGCAGCGGCTACAGGGAACGTGTTCTCAGACAGGCCGACCGGCAGGTCGCCTCGCGTTGTTTTTGATTTTCTTGCCCCGTCGGGAGGCCGAGTGGAGGTTCTGCGCA
>NZ_JACMZT010000024.1:0-90079 GCF_017349615.1 Pseudomonas sp. GW531-T4 | reverse complement strand
ATATCCTTCCCAGCGCGGATCCTTCGGCACGCCTGGACTTCGCCTGCAAGCTCACCGACAAGGCCTGGCGCATGGGGCACCGCATCTACCTGCATTGCAGCGACGCGGCCCAGCGCGATGAGCTCGATGCCCGGTTGTGGCGCTTCAAGGGCGAAACCTTCGTGCCCCACGGCCCCGTCGAAAGCGAACCGGATGGCCTGATCGTTCTCGGCCTGGGCGACGACCCCGGCGAGCACCATGACCTGCTGGTCAACCTGGACCTGAAAGTCCCGGCATTTGCCCAGCGGTTTGCCCGCATCGCCGAAGTGGTGGTGGAAGACCCGACTATCCGCCAGGCCGCTCGCGAGAGTTTCCGTTTCTACCGCGAACAGGGCTATCCTCTGCAAGATCACCGTTTACAGCGACTCTGAGCCATCGATGGACACTCCCAAACCGCTGCAAAAGTCCGCGCACCTGCTGGATGACCTCGAGTCCATCCGCCAACTGCTCGGCGATGACGACCTGCAACCTCCGCTGCTGACCGAGACCGTCGACGGCGAAGTGCAGATTCCACTGCTGTTCGATATGGTCGGCGGCAAGCCTGCCGTCGAACCCCTCGACGAGGCGCCGACAGAACCACAACCAGCCCCCGCTCCGGTGGTCGAACCGCCACCTGCTCCTGTAGCGGCCGCTCCAGCCCCTGCACCAGCACCGACACCAAAACCCGCTCCAGCGCCCAAGAGCCAGGATGCCCTGCTGCACCTGGACAGCGAACTGCGCGCCGCCGCGCAACTGATCATGCAAGACGTGATCGACGACTTCGCCCCGCACATCGAAACCGAAATCAAGCGCCGCCTCGACGCGCGCATGGATCGCCTGCTCGCCGCAGCGACAAGCGGCAAGCCATAAGTCGCAAGCTGCAAGCAAAAGCCGGGTATGGCGATCTTGTCACTTGGAACTTGCCGCTTGTGGCTTGCAGCTACCCCCCTCCGCTATACTTCCCGGCTTTTCCTGAATAAATGCCAATAGGGTCCCGCCGCGCATGGATAAGACCTACCAGCCGCACGCCATTGAAACTTCCTGGTACCAGACCTGGGAGTCAGAGAATTACTTCGCCCCGCAAGGCGCGGGCGACTCGTACACCATCATGATTCCGCCACCGAACGTCACTGGCAGCCTGCACATGGGCCATGGCTTCAACAACGCGATCATGGATGCCTTGATCCGCTTCCGCCGCATGCAGGGCCGCAACACCCTGTGGCAGCCGGGTACCGACCACGCCGGTATCGCCACCCAGATGCTGGTGGAGCGTCAGATCGAAGCCCAGGGCCAGAATCGTCACGATCTGGGCCGGGAAAAATTCCTCGAGAAAGTCTGGGAGTGGAAGGATCAGTCCGGCGGCAACATCAGCCGCCAGATCCGCCGCCTGGGCTCGTCCGTGGACTGGAGCCGCGAGCGCTTCACCATGGACGACGGTCTTTCCGAAGCCGTTAAAGAAGCCTTCGTGCGCCTGCACGAAGACGGCCTGATCTACCGCGGCAAGCGTCTGGTCAACTGGGACACCAAGCTGCACACCGCGATCTCCGACCTCGAAGTGGAGAACCACGACGAGAAAGGTTCGCTGTGGAACCTGCGCTACCCGCTGGCCGACGGCGCCAAGACCGCCGAAGGCCTGGACTACCTGATCGTCGCCACCACCCGTCCGGAAACCATGCTCGGCGACTCCGCCGTGGCCGTTAACCCGAACGACGAACGCTACAAGGCGCTGATCGGCAAGTTCGTCGAACTGCCGCTGGTGGGCCGTCGCATCCCGATCATCGGCGACGACTACTGCGACCCTGAATTCGGCACCGGCTGCGTGAAGATCACCCCGGCCCACGACTTCAACGACTACGAAGTCGGCAAGCGCCACAACCTGCCGCTGCTGAACATCTTCGACAAGAACGCCGAAGTGCTGCCGGCTGCCCAGGTGTTCAACCTGGACGGCACGCTGAACGAAAGCATCGATGGCAAGATCCCGGCCGAATTCGCCGGTCTCAACCGTTTCCAGGCGCGCAAGGAAATCGTCGCCGCGTTCGACGCCGCCGGCCTGCTGGTCAGCGTCGACGACCACGCCCTGAAAGTGCCGAAAGGCGACCGCTCCGGCACCATCATCGAGCCGTGGCTGACCGACCAGTGGTACGTCTCCACCAAGCCGCTGGCCGAGCCGGCCATTGCCGCCGTGGAAGACGGCCGCATCGCCTTCGTGCCGAAACAGTACGAAAACATGTACTTCTCCTGGATGCGCGATATCCAGGACTGGTGCATCAGCCGCCAGCTGTGGTGGGGCCACCGCATCCCGGCCTGGTACGACGAATCGGGCAAGGTCTATGTCGGCCGCGACGAAGCCGAAGTGCGCGCCAAGCACAACCTCGGGCCTGAGGTTGCACTGCAACAGGACAACGACGTCCTCGACACCTGGTTCAGTTCGGGCCTGTGGACCTTCTCCACCCTGGGCTGGCCGGAGCAGACCGAGTTCCTCAAGACCTTCCACCCGACCGACGTGCTGGTGACCGGTTTCGACATCATTTTCTTCTGGGTCGCCCGGATGATCATGCTCACCATGCACCTGGTGAAGAACGAAGACGGCACACCGCAGGTTCCGTTCAAGACCGTGTACGTACACGGCCTGGTTCGCGACGGCCAGGGCCAGAAGATGTCCAAGTCCAAGGGCAACGTCCTTGACCCGCTGGACATCATCGACGGTATCGAGCTCGAAGCGCTGGTGCAGAAACGCACCACCGGCATGATGCAGCCGCAACTGGCGAAGAAGATCGAGAAGCAGACCCGCCAGGAGTTCGCCGACGGCATCGCCAGCTACGGCACCGACGCCCTGCGCTTCACCTTCTGCTCGCTGGCGTCCACCGGCCGCGACATCAAGTTCGACATGGGCCGCGTCGAAGGCTATCGCAACTTCTGCAACAAGATCTGGAACGCCGCGCGCTACGTGCTGGACAAGGGCGAGGACTGCGGTCAGAACGGCGAAGCCTACGAGCTGTCGCTGGCCGACCGCTGGATCATCTCCCAGCTGCAGCGCACCGAAGCCGAAGTGACCCGCCAGCTGGACCAGTTCCGCTTCGACCTGGCGGCCCAGGCGCTGTACGAGTTCATCTGGAACCAATACTGCGACTGGTACCTGGAGTTGTCCAAGCCGGTGCTGTGGGACGAAAACGCGCCGGTCGAGCGCCAGCGCGGCACCCGCCGCACCCTGGTGCGCGTACTGGAAGTGGCGCTGCGCCTGGCCCATCCGTTCATGCCGTTCATCACCGAAGAAATCTGGCAGCGCCTGGCGCCGCTGGCCGGCATCCAGGGCAAGACCATCATGCTGCAACCCTGGCCGGTGGCCGTTGAAGCGCGCATCGACCAGGCCGCCGAAGACGACATCGAATGGCTCAAGGGCCTGATGCTCGGCACCCGTAACATCCGTGCCGAAATGAACATCGGCCCAGGCAAGCCACTGGCGTTGTTCCTGAAGAACGCCAGCGCCGAAGACCAGCGCCGCCTGAGCGAAAACGAGACCCTGCTGAGGAAGCTGGCCAAACTCGAATCGATCACCGTGCTGCAAGCCGGCGACGAAGCACCGCTGTCCGCCACCGCCCTGGTCGGCGAGATGGAAGTGCTGGTGCCGATGGCCGGCCTGATCGACAAGGGTGCCGAACTGGCGCGCCTGGACAAGGAAATCCAGCGCCTGCAAGGCGAAGTGCAGCGGGTCGGCGGCAAGCTGTCCAACGCCGCCTTCGTCGACAAGGCCCCGGCCGAAGTGATCGACAAGGAACGCGCCAAACTGGCCGAAGCCGAACAGGCTCTGGGCAAGCTGGCCGAGCAGCACGCACGGATCTCCAGCCTGTAACGGCGATTCGAGCGGTCATAAAAAGGGAGCCCTGCAAAGGGCTCCCTTTTTTATACCCGACCGAAAGGCTCATGCCTCTGTAGGCGCGAGGCTTACCCGCGAAGCGTTATTCCTGGCACACCGCGTTATCCTGGCGGCGCCGCTGCCGGGGCAGATATGGGACAATGCGCGCCACTTTGAGCCATACCCGAACCGATTTCGCCCATGACCGCCCCCCGCCCTCCCAAAGTTCCGCGCAAAAAGCCTCAACCTCCTGCCCCGGCCAAGGCCGTCGCGCCGCGAGAAAAGGCCAGCCTGCACCCGCGTAATCGCCATCAAGGCCGCTATGACTTTGCGCAGTTGATCAAGAGCACCCCGGAGCTGGGGGCTTTCGTGATCATCAATCCTTACGGCAAGGAGAGCATCGACTTCGCCAACCCGGCGGCGGTGCGGGTGTTCAACCGGGCATTGCTCAAAGCGTTCTACGGCATCGCCCATTGGGACATCCCGGCCGACTTCCTCTGCCCTCCGGTACCCGGTCGCGCCGATTACGTGCACTTCCTCGCCGACCTGCTGGCCGCGCATAACGAAGGCGTAATTCCCCGCGGCGCGGCGGTGCGGGTGCTGGACATCGGGGTCGGCGCCAACTGCATCTACCCGCTGATCGGCCACTCCGATTACCGCTGGCAGTTCCTCGGTTCCGACATCGACACCACCGCCCTCGCCGCCGCCAAGGCAATCGTCCAGGCCAACGGCCTGAACAAGGCCATCGGCCTGCGCCAGCAAGCCAACCGCAAGCAGATCCTGCTGGGGCTGCTGGAGAGCGACGAGCGCTTCGACCTGACCCTGTGCAATCCGCCGTTCCATGCCTCCCTGGAAGAAGCCACGCGCGGCAGCCAGCGCAAATGGCGAGCCCTGGGCAAGGCCGATCCCAAGCGCAAGCTGCCGGTGCTGAACTTTGGCGGCCAGGCGGCGGAGTTGTGGTGCGAGGGTGGCGAAGCGCGCTTCGTGACCCAGTTGATCGGCGAAAGCGCCCAGGTGGCGCAACAGGTGTTGTGGTTCAGCACCCTGGTGTCGAAAGCCTCGAACCTGCCGGCGATTCAGGCCGCGCTGAAAAAGGCCGGGGCGCTGGAGAGCCAGGTGGTGGAGATGTCACAGGGGCAGAAACAGAGCCGCTTCGTCGCCTGGACCTTCAAGGACAAGGCACAGCAACAGGCCTGGCGCCAGGAGCGTTGGGTTCGGAAGGGATAGTACGAGGGGGAAAACGGCGATTTACCTTGCGTAAATCGTTGCGGCCTTAAAGCCTGAAAACCGTGCCCGGAAGTGTTCCGAGGCACGGTTCTACTGCAGTCTTACTTGTTGATCGAGTCGGTCAGGCCTTTAGCCACAACCAGCTTGATAACTTTCTTGGCAGCGATTTCGATGGCAGCGCCAGTCGATGGGTTACGGCCAGTACGGGCAGGACGCTCGGTCACTTTCAGTTTGCCGATACCTGGCAGAGTGATTTCGCCGCCATTTTCCAATTGATCAGCAACGATCTGGGCCAGTTGGTCCAGAGCGTTACGCGCGGTGGTTTTCGGCGCGTCGATAGCTTCAGCGATATCAGCGATCAGTTGGTCTTTAGTAATAGCCATTGTGGTGTTCCTTCCCTATCAAATTCATTTGGATTGCAGAGTGCAGTGTCAGCCATCGAGCCAGGTCTTGTGGATCTGGCACCCCGGTCACAACCACGAAAGATCGGGGTTATAGATACCGAAATCAGGGTTTGGTTCGACCTGACAAATGCTGAATGCACGCTTAACGCCGAGACATCGCGTAAGACGGGGCAAAACTAGCACAGAGACGGGGAAATATCCGCCTCTACCTAGCCATTTGGTCAGCTTTATTGCTCTAAATCCGTAAAAAAATGCATAAGCTTGACCCAAGCCGCCTTCCACACCCTTCAAACAGCGCCAAAACCAGCGGGTGCGGTACACTGGGCACTTTTTCGGGGAGTCACGCCCTCTCCCGCCAACCAGCCGAGAAGCCCATGCCGATCCGCCATTGCATCGTCCACCTGATCGACAAAAAACCCGACGGCACACCCGCAGTTCTGCACGCCCGCGATTCCGAACTGGCTGAATCCGCGGCCATCGAGAACATGCTCGCCGATCTCAACGAAAGCTATAACGCCAAACAGGGCAAAGCCTGGGGCCTGTTCCACCCGGAGTCCGGCGCGTTTCCCTTCAGCGGCTGGCTGAAGGAATACCTCGATGGCGGCCAGGACTTCACCGCCTTCAGCCGCGTCGCGGTCGAGCACCTGCAAAAGCTGATGGAAGAGTCCAACCTGTCGGTCGGCGGCCACGTGCTGTTCGCCCACTACCAGCAAGGCATGACCGACTACCTGGCCATCGCCCTGCTGCACCACAGCGAAGGCGTGGCGGTGACCGACGAGCTGGACGTGACCCCGTCTCGCCACCTGGACCTGGGCCAGTTGCACCTGGCCGCGCGGATCAACGTCTCCGAGTGGCAGAACAACAAGCAGTCGAAACAGTACATCTCGTTCATCAAGGGCAAGAACGGCAAGAAAGTCTCGGAGTATTTCCGCGACTTCATCGGCTGCCAGGAAGGCGTCGACGGCCCGGGCGAGACCCGCACCCTGCTCAAGGCGTTCAGCGACTTCGTCGAAAGCGAAGACTTGCCGGAAGAATCCGCCCGGGAAAAGACCAAGGCCCTGGTGGACTACGCCAGCAGCCAGGCCAAGCTCGGCGAACCCGTGGGCCTGGAAGAGCTCTCGGAGCTGATCGACGAGGACCGCCCCAAGGCGTTCTACGATCACATCCGCAACAAGGACTACGGCCTGTCGCCGGAGATCCCGGCGGACAAGCGCACCCTCAACCAGTTCCGCCGCTTCACCGGCCGCGCCGAAGGCTTGTCCATCAGCTTCGAGGCGCACCTGCTGGGCTCGAAGATCGAGTATGACGAGGAAGCCGGGACCCTGATCATCAAGGGCCTGCCGACCCAACTGACCGATCAGCTCAAGCGCCGCAACTGATGCTGCAGGGCGTGCTGAAGAAATTCCTGCTGATCCTGCTGGTGGTCGTGGCGTACCAGAACTGGGGCAAGATCGAGCGCCTGTTCAACCCCTCGCAGGCCGCCTCGGAGCAGGTCCGGGCCAATGCCCGGGTGGTGCTCTACGCCACCGACTGGTGCGGCTACTGCAAGGCCACCCGGCGCTTTCTCGATCAGAAGGGCATTGCCTTTCGCGAGTTCGATATCGAGAAGGATGCCGAGGCGCGCAAGGCCTATGAAGCCCTGGGTGGACGAGGAATTCCGATCCTCGATGTGAACGGCACGCTGATCCGCACCTACGACCCGGACCAGATCATGGCGGCGTTGCAGCGCTAAAACCTTCATCACGGGCCAGCTCACTTCTACAGCGAGCTGGCCCGCGATAAATTCTCAGCCTTACAGCGCCTCGATGCGGAACCCGAAACGCGGGAAGTGCACATGCACCACCCCGCCGCGCGGGTCTTCGCGACGCAGGATCAACTCCTCGCGCCCGGCAAACAGCAACTCCCCCTCCACCGGATCGACGCCATAGTCGGTCGCCGCAATCCGCACCCGCTGGCCGGCGTGGAAACCGTTCGGATCGATGAAGACTTCATCCGGCAAGGCTGCCGGGGTAGCCCTGCGCGCCACTTCCAGCGCCTCCTCGGAGGTCATTGCACTCGAAGCGCCATGACCGAAACCCAGTACCCGGGCCAGCCATGCCGCCACCGCCGGATAGGCGTCCACCAGCGGTGCGGTCACCGGCGTGCCCTTGAGGAACCACAGGGGATGGGCCATGGCGAAGTCGGCAATCGATGGATCGCCGAACAGGAAGTCGCCCTCCTCGCGCTGCAACTGCTGCTCCAGGCGCGCCATCAGCGTCGGCCATTGATGCTTGGCCAACTCCAGCGGCACTCGGGCAGAACTACCGCCGCTGAACAGCCCGGCGCGGTCGGCCATGAAGGCCTTGACCGCTTCCGGCGGTAAATGACCGAAACGCACGGCCGCCGACTCCGGCTGGAACACCAGGCTCACCGTATGCTGGAACACCACCGAATCGGCCCAGGCCGCGAAGGTCGCGCTGACCATTTCCCGGCCTTCGGGAAACAGTGCCGGCGAGGCCTTTTCCTGCTCCAGCCGCCGGGCGATCAGCGCCGTGTCGCAATAAATGTCGGCGCCGACCTGCAGCACCGGGGTCTTGCGGTAACCACCGGTGAGCGCGGTGAGATCGGGTTTGGGCATCACCGGTGAGATCTTCACCGAGCGCCAGGACAAGCCCTTGAAGCCCAGCAACAGCCGGGCTTTTTCCGCGAAAGGAGAAGTTGGGTAATGATGCAGAATCAACTCTGACATGCTGGGGTTCCACTGGATAAGTAGGAAGAGCCAGCTTAGCGTGCAAAGACCGGACAGCCTATATAACCTGTCTGATCACCATCCATCACCGACACTGATCGGGCACCGCGCCTCACCAGACCAGCCGCCTGAGCATGATAGGGAATCCAGCCTTTGGCCATTAAGAACATGAAACCCGTACTGGCGTATTACACCCGTTTTTTATATTTATGCGTTTACAAGTTCCCGAAACTCTTCACCTATAAGTTCAAGAGCCATTTCTTCTCTTACTCGGCGCAGCTGTATAACCCAAAGAAAAGCAAAGCTGTCTATCAGCAGGCAAGCCTTCTGGAAGGGCCGGGACAATGGCGATCAGTCAGTATCATCATCCCCATCACGCCCACCGAGTTGATGTCTCTTCGCAAATGGTTTCATAGAAAAGAACCGCCGTACCACGAAGATGGCCCTGAAAGTTCGACCCCGCACACCGAGGCGGCAATCTTTCCAGTCAAGGGGCTTGGCTATATCCCATTCAATGACACCCACCCTTATGACCCCAGCCGGATATCGGTAAAAACCGACGCTTTCAGGAGCTGCACTATCACCACCATCGAGCTGACCAACAGTGTCACTTACCTGGCGCTCGATTTCTCCCTGCAAGACAGGTCTCAGACAGCACTGTTCAACCTGAATACTTCCCATATCCACGATTACCATGCCTTCAAGAGACTGAACCCCTTCTCGAAGAACTTCCGCATCGTTCACTCCAGTTACTACGTAGAGGAACTACTGACTCAGGGCGTCAACAAGATTGTCGGCGACGCCCACCTGGTCGTGGAAAAGCTGTTCAAACTTTGGGGTATCCGTGCACAAGCCCACTCCCGTATCACCACCGGACGCCTCAAAAGCGAGCTGAGCGACCCATACATCAATCTCTACGCCAGCAGTGACTATAACCATTACTCCCTGATCAGCCGCAACCCCGGCAGACAATGCGACTATTACCGCGATGATTCGGGCAACTTCAGCTACCTATATAACTTCGAATCGAGCTCATTGAACCTGGATGCATTCTTCATCGATAACCTCAATGACCCTCACGACATAAACGACTGCTTGGCCAACTACCTCAACCTGTCGTTGATCAAGGAACTCTGGCATCAGTACAACCAATGCCGGGACGACGTGAATCCGGTGCTCTCGACCATAAGCCAGAACACTTCCGAGAGCCTGCAAACCCTATTGGAAACAAACATAAGGATTGAACGTATCGAAGAAAAGATAGAGGCCCTGACACCGTTCAGCGATCAGTCCTATTGCCCGAGCTTTCGAACCGAGGCAGAAGACGAACTGAAAAGGCTGGTAGAGAAAATCGAGTTACTGAAAAAACGCATCGCCCAACGAAAGTCCCTCAGCAACGATCAGGTGCAATTCGAGAACCTCAAGTTCAATCGTTTCTACTCCTGGATAGTCGGCGGCCTGGCCTTTCTTCAGGTTTTCCTGGCCGCTATCGTCATCGACTGGAGCCAGTCGCTGCAAAGCAACAATCCGGTATTGAACAATCTGAAAGCCCTGCTGCGCTGGCTTCAGGGTTGAGCCCCCCCGACTCTGACAGGATCAGGTAGCCAGATCCCAACTGGCCACCAGGCATTCCTTGGCGCTTTTCCGGAGTTTCTTGATCAGCCGTTCCTGGCGCAGGGCTTCGCTCTTGTCGCGGCAGGCTTCGGTGTAGACCAGCGCGACGGCGGGGCTGGAGAGGAAGAAGCGTGCGCCCTTGCCGCTCTGGTGCTTGGCGAAACGCTTGACCGGGTCGTCGCTGATGCCGCAGTACAAGGCGCCGTTGGCGGCACGCACCAGGTAGACAAACCAGGGTTTGCTCACCACGGGTACAGATTCTGCGTCGTTGGCGGGGGATTGGCTGGGGCGGGTCACGGTGATCGCGGCATGTGGATAACAAGCCGCGATCTTACCAGAGGCAACGATTCAGCGGCCGGCCTGGAAGGCTTTCAGGCCTTTGCGGGCCTGGGCGCGCACGGCGTTTTTCAGCAGCGGGGTCCAGCCGAGGATCAGGCCCTTGGTGCCCAGGGCCTGGCGGGCCCAGCGCCACATATTGAAATGATCGTGGTGCTCGCAGATCTTGCCGTCACGGAACACGAAACGCGCCTGGATATCGTTGACCACGGTATTGCCGGTCTGGCTGAACAGGTAGGTCGCCACCCAGTGGGCTTCGCCGCTGCGCTCGTCGGCGCGCACCTTGTCGAAGGTCAGGGAGAAGTCCTTGGCCCGGGTGGTGAGCATGCGCCACATGTCCCCGGCATCGCGGCCGCGCAGTTCGCCGAACGCCGGATCACTGAACAGCACATCCTCGGTGTAGCAGGCGGCCATGGCCTCGGCATCCAGGCGCTGGAAGGCGCTATAGAACTCAGTGATCAAGGCGCGGTGGGCGTCACTCATGAAACAGGCTCCGACTCAGGGAAAGATGCCTGCACGATAGTCTGCAAACCCGGGAAACACTATCGGCATTCGCCGCGCAAATACCGACAGTGGGACGGATCAGATTTTTTCGCTTTCGACCTGCACGTAGAGCGCACGCCCGGCGCCCAGGCCAGCCACTATGGCCCCCAGGCCGATCACCGCGAAAATCCAGCCCAGGGCGGTCCAGCCACCGGTCCAGTCATGCACCAGGCCGACCGCGAACGGGCCCATGGAGGCCAGGGTGTAGCCGATGCCTTGGGCCATGCTCGACAGGTTGGCCGCCACATGGGCGTCCTTCGAACGCAGGACGATCAGGGTCAGCGCCAGGCTGAAGGTCCCGCCCTGCCCCACGCCCAGCAGAATCGCCCAGCCCCACAGGCCGTCGATAGGGGCATACAGGCAGCCGAACAGGCCGCCGAGGGTGAGCAGCATCACCACCACGATCGCCAGGCGCTGGTCCTTGCCCCGCGTCGCCAGCCAGGGCGCGGCCAGCGAACTGGCGAGCTGGACGATCACCGAGCCGGACAGCACCAGCCCCGCCTGGGTCGGGCTCAGGCCGCGGCCAATAAGGATCGACGGCAACCAGCCAAACACGATGTAGGCCAGCGAGGATTGCAGGCCCATGTACAGCGTCACTTGCCAAGCCAGCGGATCGCGCAGCAAACCGCGCACCCGATAGGCCACATGGTGCGCGCCTTGCCGCTTGCCGACCTGGGGCAGCCAGAACAGCGCCGCCGCCAGCGCCGGCAACGCCCAGAAGCCGAGGCCCAGCGCCCAGCTGTTATCGAAGTGCTGGCTCAAGGGCACGGTCGCCCCCGCGGCCATCGCCGCGCCCAGGCACAGGGCCATGGTGTAGACCCCGGTCATGGTGCCGGCGTGTTTGGCGAAGTCGCGCTTGACGATGCCCGGCAGCAACACCCCGATCACACCGATGCTGGCGCCACCGAGGATGCTGCCGGCGAACAGCCCGACGTCCCCCAGGGAGCTGCGCAGGATAATCCCGCACGCCAGCGTCAGCAGAATGCCGAGCACCACCCGCTCGGCACCAAAGCGCCGCGCCAGCACCGGGGCCAGCGGGGCGAACAGGCCCAGGCACAGCACCGGCAAGGTAGTCAGCAGGCCGGCCTGGGCCGCCGACAGCCCGAGGCTACGCGACACCTCGCTGAGCAGCGGCGCCATGCTCGACAGCGCCGGGCGCAGGTTCAGCGCCACCAGGATCAGCCCCAACAGCAACAGCCACGGGCGACGCGGCGCCGGGTGGCTCTGCTGGACCTCGGCATCGTCGGCCTCGGCGTCGATCAGCAGCTCTTCGAGCTCGGCCTCGCGTCGAGGGACAGCAATAGGTGGCGGGTTATTGGCCTGGTGGCTGGACATGGTGCTCTCGGTCTCAAGGTTCATTGATCAGCTGCCGGGAAATGGCCTTGGCCCGCTCCGGGTCGCGCTGCTCGACGGCGTCCAGCAGGTCGATGTGCAGATCGAACACGGCCTGGCGCCGGGGATGGATGTTCAGCGTCTGGCGCAGTTGCGCGCCGACCACGCTGGAGAAATAGCGGTACAGCTCGCTGAGGGTGGGGTTATGCGCGGCGTCCACCAGGCGCCCGTGAAACACCAGGTCGCAGGCGATGTAGCTCTCCAGATCGCCGTGATAGTGATCGCCGCTGAGGGCCAGGGCTTCGCGCAATTCCAGCAGATCCTGGTCGGTACGTCGCAAGGCCGCCAGGCCGATGGCCTCCGTCTCGATGATCTGCCGGGTTTCGCGCGCCTGCTCCAGGGAGCACTGGGACAGGGCCTTGAGGGTGTCCAGCGGATCGACCACCGCGCGCAGGTAACTGCCGTCGCCCTGGCGAATCTCCACCAGGCCGGAAAACGCCAGGACCCGCATGGCCTCGCGCACAGTGTTACGACTGATGCCCAGTTCCGCCGCCAGCTCCGGCTCGGTCGGCAGGCGCTGGCCGATGCTCCATGCACCGTCATTGATGCGCTGGCGCAGTTGTTCCAGGGCCTGATCGACCAGGGAGCGTTTAATCAAAGGAGAAATTTCTGTCATATGCAGTCGCCTTTTCATCCAATCATCGGATGAATTTTTTGCATATTAGTCAGCTTCGCGTGGGTGAACAACAAAGCCGATGCACGCAGGTAGCAAGCGGAAAGGAAATCCGATTGCTAAAAAAACCCTTTAAGGGTAATTTCATCTCGACTCCAGGTGTCTTATGGAAAAGCACACACCTCATTACGACCTGTCGGTGATCAAGGCGGATGTCGCCCGGCTAGGGGCAGTCGCCTTTACCCGCACCGCCCTGGTCAGCGGCCGGCACCTCGGCCTGACCTGCCGGGACATGCAGCAGGTGATTGCCGGGCTGCAGGGGAAAATGCTCTACAAGTCGATGACCAGCTATCTCGATCATCGAATCTGGCAGGACGTGTATTACACCCACATCGATTCCGTGGAGCTGTACATCAAAGTCACTTACCGCCCCGGCGGCGGTCCCCCAGTGATCTCCTTCAAGGAGAAACACCCATGAAACAAAGACAATGCGTCAGCTGCGGTGCCCCGGCCGGCATGCAGCCGTTCAACAATCGCAGCGAGCTGATCGATTACAAGCACCTGCTGCGGCAGGTCGACGGCCTGGATGGCTGGGAATGCCAGGCCTGCGGCGAAATCGAATTCGACCCGGCCAGCGCCGAACGCTACGCCAGCGCCGGCGACCAGTTGCTGGAGGACGGCCGGCAGTTCATGGCCAGCGAGATGAAGCGCATCCGCCGCAAGCTGCACCTTTCGCAGAAGGATGCGGTGAGGCTGCTCTCCGGCGGTGGGCATAACGCCTTCTCCCGCTACGAGCGCGGCGAGGTCGCCCCACCCCAGCCGCTGTTCATGCTGATGCGCCTGCTCGATCGTCATCCCGAACTGATGGCCGAGGTGCATGCCCTCAGCGCGCAGCAGGCCCCAGCGACGACCGACGACCAGCCGCAGCAGCCGCGCCTCGCCACCTCATGAACACCGGGCAAAAATAAACCCGGCGCCAGGCCGGGTTCATTTTCAAGGCTGTGCCTGGATCAGTGCAGGATCTGGCTCAGGAACAGCTTGGTCCGCTCGTTCTGCGGGTTGTCGAAGAAGTCGTTAGGCGCGGCCTGTTCGACGATTTCACCCTTGTCCATGAAGATCACCCGGTTGGCCACGGTACGGGCGAAGCCCATTTCGTGGGTCACGCAGAGCATGGTCATGCCGTCTTCGGCCAGGCCGATCATGGTGTCCAGCACCTCTTTCACCATCTCCGGGTCGAGGGCCGACGTCGGTTCGTCGAACAGCATGATCTTCGGCTTCATGCACAGCGCCCGGGCAATCGCCACACGCTGCTGCTGACCGCCGGAGAGCTGGCCCGGGTATTTGTTCGCCTGCTCCGGAATGCGCACGCGCTCCAGGTAATGCATGGCGATTTCCTCGGCCTTGCGCTTGGGCATCTTGCGTACCCACATCGGCGCCAGGGTGCAGTTCTGCAGGATGGTCAGGTGCGGGAACAGGTTGAAATGCTGGAACACCATGCCGACTTCCCGGCGGATCGCTTCGATCTGCTTGAGGTCGTTGGTCAGCTCCACGCCATCGACCACGATGCGGCCCTGCTGGTGTTCTTCCAGGCGGTTCAGGCAACGGATGGTGGTGGACTTGCCCGAGCCGGAAGGCCCGCACAGGACGATGCGCTCGCCCTGCTTGACGTTGAGGTTGATGTCCTTGAGCACGTGGAACTGGCCGTACCACTTGTTCACGCCCTGCATCTGAATAATGCCTTCAGGGCCCACAGGCTTTTTGATCGCTTCACTCATGGAGATACTCCTAACGCTTGTGGCCTGTGTCCAACTTACGCTCCAGATGCATGGAGTAGCGGGACATACCAAAACAGAAAATCCAGAACACCAGGGCCGCGAAGACATAGCCTTCGGTGGCCATACCCAGCCATTTCGGGTCGGCGGCGGCTTGTTTCACGCTGTTGAGCAGGTCGAACAGGCCGATGATGATCACCAGGCTAGTGTCCTTGAACAGGGCGATGAAGGTGTTGACGATGCCGGGGATCACCAGCTTCAGGGCTTGCGGCAGGATCACCAGGCCCATGCTGCGCCAGTAGCCCAGGCCCATGGCCGCGGCCGCTTCGTACTGCCCCTTGGGAATCGCCTGCAGGCCGCCGCGCACCACTTCGGCGATGTAGGCCGACTGGAACAGGATCACCCCGATCAGCGCCCGCAGCAGCTTGTCGAAGTTCATGCCTTCGGGCAGGAACAACGGCAGCATCACCGAGGACATGAACAGCACGGTGATCAGCGGCACGCCGCGCCAGAACTCGATGAAGGTCACGCAGACCACACGAATCGCCGGCATGTTCGAGCGTCGTCCCAATGCCAGCACAATGCCCAGCGGCAAGGCGCCGACGATGCCGACAGTGGCGATCACCAGGGTCAGCATCAGGCCGCCCCATTGACTGGTCGCTACGTTGCTCAGGCCGAGATAGCCACCGTGCAGCAGGCTGTAGGCAATGATCGGGTACAGCACCAGGAAGCTCAGGCCATAGATGGCCTTGTGCGGAACCCGGGCGATGAACAAGGGCGCCACGCCGATCACCGCCAGCCACACGGTCAGGTCCACGCGCCAGCGCAGGTCCACCGGGTAGTAGCCGTACATGAACTGGCCGAAGCGCTGCTGGATGAACACCCAGCAGGCGCCTGACTGGGTGCAGTCGGCGCGGGTGGTGCCCACCCAGTTGGCGTCGAAGATCGCCCAGCTGAGGATCGGCGGCACCACCAGGTAGATCAGGTAGAAGGCAAACAGGGTCAGCAGGGTGTTGATCCAGCTGGAGAACATGTGTGCCCGCATCCACGCCACGATCCCGATGCTGCTGCTCGGAGGTGGCATGTCGGGTTTGAAAGTATGAGTGCTCATGCGCGTTTCCTCACCGCTCGATCAGCGCAATGCGCTTGTTGTACCAGTTCATCAGCAGGGAAATGCTGATGCTGATCGCCAGGTACACGCTCATGGTGATGGCAATGACTTCGATGGCCTGGCCGGTCTGGTTGAGCACGGTACCGGCGAACAGCGAAACCATTTCCGGGTAACCGATACCGGCCGCCAGGGACGAGTTCTTCGCCAGGTTCAGGTATTGGCTGGTCAGCGGCGGAATGATCACCCGCAGGGCCTGCGGGATGATCACCTTGCGCAGGGTCGGACCGTTGCGCAGGCCGAGGGAACGGGCCGCCTCGGTCTGGCCATGGCTCACCGACTTGATCCCCGAACGCACGATCTCGGCGATGAACGCCGCGGTGTAGACGGTCAGGGCCAGGGTCAGGGCCAGCAGTTCCGGGATCAGCACCCAGCCACCGACGAAGTTGAAGCCCTTGAGCTCCGGCATTTCCCAATGCACCGGCGCGCCGAAAATCAGCGTGCACAGCGCCGGGATCACCAGGAACAGCGCCAGGCCGACCCAGAACTTGTGGAACGGCACGCCGGTGTCTTCGAAGCGCTTGTTGGCCCAGCGGCACATCAGCACGATGGCGACAATCGCCACCACGATGCTGAACACGAACGCCCAGAAGCCGTCGGCCACCAGGGCCGCCGGCATGTTCAGGCCGCGACTGCTGACGAAGAAGGTGTCACCGAAGTTGTGGCTGTTGCGCGGCCCCGGCATGGTCAGGAACACCGCGAAATACCAGAACAGGATTTGCAGCAGCGGCGGAATGTTGCGGAACACTTCCACATACACGGTCGCCAGTTTGCTGATGATCCAGTTCTGCGACAGGCGCGCCACACCGATGATGAAACCGAGGATGGTCGCCAGGATCACGCCGATGAAGGTGACCAGCAGGGTGTTGAGCAGGCCGATCACGAACACCCGGGCATAGCTGTCCGCTTCGGTGTAGGAGATCAGGTGCTGAGCGATGCCGAAGCCGGCGCTGCGCTCGAGGAAGTCGAAACCGGAAGTGATCCCCCGGTGCGCGAGGTTGGTTTGAGTGTTGTTGAACAGGAACCAGCCCAGCGAGATCACCGCGACAATCGTGACGATCTGGAATAACCACGCACGCACTCGTGGATCGCTGAGACTGAGCCTCTGCTTTGGTGCGCCGATTGAATTTTGCATGAAGTGCCCCAGGAATAATGGAACAGAACATCACCCGGTGGTTGGCCCACCGGGTGATAGAACCATCAGCGCACAGGTGGTGCGTATTGAATGCCGCCGTTGTTCCACAGCGCGTTCAGGCCGCGGTCGATGGCCAGTGGAGTGCTCTTGCCGAGGTTCCTCTCGAACACTTCACCGTAGTTGCCGACTTGCTTGACGATCTGTACTACCCAGTCCTTGCGCAGCTTCAGGTCCTTGCCGTATTCACCGTCGGCGCCCAGCAGACGAGCGACGTCCGGGTTCTTGGTGGACTTGGCTTCGGCCTCGACATTCTTCGAGGTGATGCCGGCCTCTTCGGCATTGAGCATGGCGAACAGGGTCCACTTGACGATGCTGAACCACTCTTCGTCGCCTTTACGCACCACCGGGCCCAGCGGCTCCTTGGAGATGGTTTCCGGCAGCACGACGTAGTCGGTCGGGGTCGCCAGCTTGCTGCGCTGTGCGTAGAGCTGGGACTTGTCGGAGGTCAGCACGTCGCAGCGGCCGGACTCCAGCGACTTGGCGCTTTCATCGGAGGTGTCGAAGGTGATCGGGGTGTATTTCAGGCCGTTGCCACGGAAGTAGTCGGACACGTTCAGCTCGGTGGTGGTACCGGCCTGGATGCAGATGGTCGCGCCGTCCAGTTCCTTGGCGCTCTTCACGCCCAGCTTGTTGTTCACCAGGAAACCGATGCCGTCGTAGTAGGTCACGCCGGCGAACACCAGGCCCATGCCCGAATCGCGGGAACTGGTCCAGGTGGTGTTGCGCGACAGTACGTCGATCTCGCCCGACTGCAGCGCGGTGAAACGCTCCTTGGCATTCAACTGGCTGAATTTCACTTTGGTCGCATCGCCGAATACCGCGGCGGCTACGGCGCGGCAGACGTCGGCGTCGATGCCGAGGATCTTGCCGGTGGCGTCCGGTACCGAGAAGCCCGGCAGACCGTCGCTCACACCGCACTGCACGAAGCCTTTCTTCTGCACGGCATCCAGGGTCGCACCCGCCTGTGCGAAGCCGCTCATGCCCAGTACCGCGGCGGCCGTGACCACAGCCAGGGTGGATTTCAACATCTTCATTCAAACCTCCAGTTTTGCTCTTGTTGTGTCGGAGCTTGAGTCCTGCCGCACCCTTATGAGGCGCTGTTGACCCTTGTTGGCTTTTTATGGGGTCAAGCGGCGTAGGACTTTAGCTATGAGTCTAGTAGGAGAAAATCCATTTAAGAGAAAACCCATACTCACCAAGCGACCGAACGGGCTGTAGCCCTTGCATGTTCGCGAAGCCCGTAGCGGCCATTGGCGAACGTCCATCATCGGATCTTTGCTATCCCACACCCGCCAGTAGCCTGATAGTGTTACCGGCAGGGTGAACGCAATCACTTCACGCAACGGCTATAGCAAAGCCCGTACCAGAGTGCCGGCTAAAGCGGTTCCGGCAGGGGTCAAGAGCAAAACTTGCAGCCTTGCGACATCTTCTTCACTGATCAACCGACCGCGCACCTCGATCACGCACCGCTTGGGCGCGTGCGCACATATTTGGAGCAACCATGACCGAGCCCTTGATTCTTCAGCCCAGCAAGCCCGTCGATGCCTGTGTGATCTGGCTTCATGGCCTGGGCGCCGACCGCTACGACTTCCTGCCGGTGGCCGAAGCGCTGCAGGAAAGCCTGCTGACCACCCGCTTCGTCTTGCCCCAGGCACCGACCCGCGCCGTGACCATCAATGGCGGTTATGCCATGCCCAGCTGGTACGACATCCTGGCCATGAGCCCGGCGCGGGCGATCAACCGCGAACAGCTGGAGGAGTCGGCAAAACGCCTGAGCGACCTGATCGAAGAACAGCGCGCCAGCGGAATAGACCCTTCGCGGATTTTCCTCGCCGGTTTTTCCCAGGGTGGCGCGGTCGTCCTGCACACCGCCTTCCTTAAATGGCAGGGTCCGCTGGGTGGCGTGCTTGCCCTCTCCACCTATGCCCCGACCTTCAGCGACGAACTCGAACTGTCGGCCAGCCAGCAACGGATTCCGACCCTGTGCCTGCACGGCCAGTACGACGAGGTGGTGCAGAACGCCATGGGCCGTACCGCCTACGAGTACCTGAAACACCATGGTGTCACCGTGACCTGGCAGGAATACCCAATGGGGCACGAAGTGTTACCCGAAGAAATTCGCGATATCGGCGCCTGGCTCGGCGAGCGTTTGCGCTGAATCGATAAGTTAGGTAGCCCGTTGAGCAATCCACTACGCCGCGCCCGATTCTTGCATTACACTGCCCGGCGTACATTCCTTAACCAATTGATGAGATGACCGTGCTCAAAGCACTCAAGAAAATCTTCGGTAAAAGCGAGGCTGAGCAGCTCGCGCCAGGCTCCAGCCCATCTTCCTCCAGCCCCAGCAGCCGCACCGACGGCCATCAGCCGGAACGGACCGCGCCTGCCCCCGTGGCCAAGCCAGAGCCGGTGACCGCAGCCGCCCCGACGGCCCAGACCGCGCGCAGCGACAAGCCAAAGGCCGAGCAGCCGCGCCGCCCACGCGCCCCGAAGCCACCGGTGAGCACCTGGAAACTGGAAGACTTCGTCGTCGAACCGCAGGAAGGCAAGACCCGCTTCCACGACTTCAAACTCGCGCCGGAACTGATGCACGCGATCCACGACCTGGGTTTCCCCTACTGCACGCCGATCCAGGCGCAGGTCCTGGGGTTCACCCTGGCCGGCAAAGACGCCATCGGCCGCGCCCAGACCGGTACCGGCAAGACCGCCGCGTTCCTGATCTCGATCATCACCCAGCTGCTGCAGACCCCACCGCCGAAAGAACGCTACATGGGCGAGCCAAGGGCGCTGATCATCGCGCCGACCCGCGAGCTGGTGGTGCAGATCGCCAAGGATGCGGCCAGCCTGACCAAATACACCGGCCTCAACGTGATGACCTTTGTCGGCGGCATGGACTTCGACAAACAGCTCAAGCACCTCGAAGCCCGCCATTGCGACATCCTGGTCGCCACCCCGGGCCGCCTGCTGGACTTCAACCAGCGCGGCGACGTGCACCTGGACATGGTCGAAGTGATGGTGCTGGACGAAGCCGACCGCATGCTCGACATGGGCTTCATCCCCCAGGTACGCCAGATCATTCGCCAGACCCCGCCGAAAAGCGAACGCCAGACCCTGCTGTTCTCCGCCACCTTCACCGACGATGTGATGAACCTGGCCAAGCAGTGGACCACCGACCCGGCGATCGTCGAGATCGAAGCCGAGAACGTGGCCAACGCCAACGTCGAACAGCACATCTACGCGGTGGCCGGCGCCGACAAATACAAGCTGCTGTACAACCTGGTCAACGACAACGGCTGGGAACGGGTCATGGTCTTCGCCAACCGCAAGGATGAAGTGCGGCGCATCGAAGAACGCCTGGTACGCGACGGCGTGAACGCCGCCCAGCTGTCCGGCGACGTGCCGCAGCACAAGCGCATCAAGACCCTGGAAGGCTTCCGCGAAGGCAAGATCCGCGTGCTGGTGGCCACCGATGTCGCCGGTCGCGGCATCCACATCGACGGCATCAGCCACGTGATCAACTTCACCCTGCCGGAAGTGCCGGACGACTACGTGCACCGTATCGGCCGTACCGGCCGGGCTGGCGCCGACGGCGTGTCCATCAGCTTCGCCGGCGAGGACGACTCCTATCAGCTGCCGTCGATCGAGGCGCTGCTGGGCCGCAAGATCAGCTGCGAAATGCCGCCGACCGAGCTGCTGCGCCCCGTGGAGCGCAAACGCCCAAAAGCCTGAGCAGCATCGTTGTAGGAGCGAAGCTTGCTCGCGATGAACGATAACGCGCAGTGTCAGTAATGACGCCTCGCGGGTAAGCCTCGCTCCTACAGATACAAGCCTGCCCGCAAAAAAACGCAGCCCGACCACAGGCTGCGTTTTTTTTCGCCTGGATATTGCCCGATAAAACTAAAAGTCCATAATGGACAAATTAGTTTATTTCTTGGGAGCACCCGCATGTCCAGCACGCCTTGCGTGATTACCCAGCCTCAAGCCCGCCAGTTGCTGGCGCAGGTCGACGTCCCGCAGATCCTGCGCAAGCTGTTCCACGACCTGGCCGCCGGGCTTGCCGTGCAGCCGGCGCAGCAACTGGTGGAGTTTCCCCAGGGCGCCGGGGACTTCATCAACTACCTGGGCGTGCTGGCCGAAGAGCGGGTCTACGGGGTCAAGACCTCGCCTTATATAGTCCGCGCCGAAGGTCCTCTGGTCACCGCCTGGACCCTGCTGATGTCGATGGACAGCGGCCAGCCGCTGCTGCTCTGCGACGCTGGCGAACTGACCACCGCGCGCACCGCGGCCACCACCGCCGTGGCCGTCGATGCCCTGGCGCCGGCCGCTGCCCGGCACCTGGCGATCATCGGCAGCGGCCCCGTGGCCCAGGCGCACCTGCATTACGTGAAAGCCCTGCGCGAGTGGCAATCCATCCGCCTGTATTCCCCTGGCCTGGCCGGCAAATCCGCCGAAGACATCGCGCGCCTGAAGGCCCTCGACCCACGCCTGCAGATCGTCAGCCAGCTCGATGACGCCTTGCAGGACGCCGACGTGATCATGCTCTGCACCTCCTCCGCCAGCCCGGTGATCGACCCGCGAACCTTGCACAAGCCGGCGCTGATCACCTCCATCAGCACCAACGCGCCACGGGCCCATGAAGTACCGCCCGCCGCGCTGAAGGACATGCAGGTGTATTGCGACTATCGTCAGACCACCCCCGGCTCGGCCGGCGAGATGCTGATCGCCGGCGAACAGCATGGCTGGGACAAGGCTGCGATTCTCGGCGACCTGCCCGAACTGCTCAGCGACCTGGCCCAACGACCGGAGCCGGGGCGCCACGTGTTCTTCCGCTCCATCGGCCTGGGCCTGGAAGACATTGCCCTGGCCAGTGCGCTGTACCGCTTGCAACGCACTCACTGAATACCAATGGCATATCTGTAGGAGCGAAGCTTGCTCGCGATTGACGGCCCCGAGCGAACCACCGTGACAGGCTCAAGATCGATCGCGGGCAAGCCTCGCTCCTACAGACGCGCGTTATCCATTTTTACGGAGGCTCGAATGACCCAGGCAGACTTCATCATCATTGGCGGCGGCATCGCCGGGGCATCCACCGGCTACTGGCTGTCACGCCATGGCCGGGTGCTGGTGCTGGAACGCGAACCGCACCCGGCCTACCACTCCACCGGGCGCTCCGCGGCGCTCTATACCGCAGCCTACGGCACGCCCCAGGTGCGCGCGCTGACCCTGGCCAGCCGGGATTTTTTCGATGCCCCGCCGCCAGGCTTCTGCGAGCACCCGCTACTGAGCCCGCGCGGCGAAATGACCGTGGACTTCACTGGCGACCCCACCGAGCTGAACAACCAGTACCTGAGCGCCAAGGCCACGGTGCCGGAGATGCAACTGCTGAGCGCCGACGAAGCCTGCGCGCGCCTGCCGATCCTGCGCCGCGAGAAGGTCCACGGCGCGCTCTACGACCCGAGCGCCAGCGACATCGACACCGACGCCCTGCACCAGGGTTACCTGCGCGGCATCCGGCGCAACCAGGGCGAGGTGCGCACCGACTGTGAAGTGCTGGGGCTGAGCCGCGACCAACAGGGCCAGTGGCAGGTCCAGACCGCCGGCCAGACCTTCAGCGCGCCCATCCTGATCAACGCCGCCGGTGCCTGGGCCGACCAGGTCGGCGTCATGGCCGGCGCCCGGCCCCTGGGCCTGCAGCCGAAACGTCGCGCGGCCTTCATTTTCGCCGGGCCCGAAGGTGTCGATATCCATCACTGGCCGATGCTGGTGAGCCTGGACGAATCCTTCTACATGAAGCCCGACGCCGGCATGTTCCTCGGCTCGCCGGCCAACGCCGACCCGGTGGAACCCCACGATGTGCAGCCGGAAGAGCTGGACATCGCCATGGGCATCTACCAGATCGAAGAAGCCACCACCCTGACCATTCGCCGCCCGACCCGCACCTGGGCCGGCCTGCGCAGCTTCGTCAGCGACGGCGACCTGCTGGCCGGCTTCGACACCCAGGTTCCGGGCCTGTTCTGGGTCGCCGCGCAGGGCGGCTATGGCATCCAGACCTCGCCGGCCATGGGCCAGGCCAGCGCCGCCCTGGTGCGTGGTGAAGCCTTGCCCGAGCAACTGGCGCGCTTTGGCCTGGACGCCGCCATGCTCTCCCCTGGCCGCCTTGGCTGACCCGTTCAGGTGACGCGCCCCAACGATTGCGGCACACTCGCAGCGCCCCGCCTCGCGGGGCGCTGACACCGCCTGGAGAACCGCCCATGACCTCACCCGCGCAGGACCCTGCCCTGGACAATTTCCGGACGATCGCCGACGCCATCGCCACGCTGTTCTTCCCCCATGCCGAGGTGGTGCTCCACGACCTGCGCACGCAGAAGATCGACTACATCGCCAACAACATCTCCAAGCGCGAAGTGGGCGACGATGCGGCCCTGGACGACATGCTCGGCGAGGACAGCAACGAGCGGAATATCGGCCCCTATGAAAAGCTAAACTGGGACGGCCAGAAGATCCGCAGCCTCAGCAGCGTGCTGCGCGACAGCAACGGCCAGCCGCTGGCGGTGCTGTGCATCAACCTGAATATTTCGCTGTTCGAGAATGCCAAGGCGGCGCTGGACCTGTTCCTCTCGCCGAGCAAACTGATCCCGCAACCGGACTCGCTGTTTCGCGACGACTGGCAGGAACGCATCAACACCTTCCTGCACAACTGGCTGCGCGAACGGCAGCTGGGCCTCAACCTGCTGACCCGCGAACACAAGCGCGAACTGGTACTGGCGTTGCACGCCGAAGGCGCGTTCAAGGGCAAAAGCGCCGCCAACTATGTGGCCAACGTGCTGAACATGGGGCGGGCGACGGTGTACAAGCACCTGAAGGAATTGAAGGGCTGACAGCCTCTAAAAGCATCGCGGACAAGCCTCGCTCCTACAGACGACGCCTGTAGGAGCGATGGCGTCCTCACGAACGCCACACGGCATCAGTCGCCGTAGATGTCGGACTTGAAGTACTTCTCGGAAATCTTCTGATACTCGCCACTGGCGCGAATGCCATCGATGGCGGCATTCAACTGGCTGACCAGCTCGGCATTGCCCTTGCGCACCGCGATCCCCGCGCCCTCACCCACGTATTTCGGGTCCTTCAGCTCCGGCCCGACAAACGCATAGCCCTTGCCGCGCGGCATCGACAGAAAGTCATTCAGCGGAATGGTGTCAGCGAAAATCGCATCGAGACGCCCGGCCGCCAGGTCCATGTAGATCTCTTCGTTGTTGCTGTAGCGCTTGACGTTGATGCCCTTGGGCTCGAACACCTCGGTGGCGTAGCGGTCGGTGGTGGTCGCCCGTTGCACACCGACATTCTTGCCCTTGAGGCTGGCGTACTGGTCATCGACCGTCGCACCTTCCTTCATCACCAGCCGCGAGGAAGTGAAGTAGTACTTGTGGGTGAAGTCGACCGACTTCTTGCGGTCTTCATTGATGGTCATCGACGACAGTGCCATGTCGATTTTCTTCACTTTCAACGAAGGAATCAGGCCATCGAATTCACCCTCGACCCATAGGCACTTGACCTGCATCTGCGCGCACAAGGCATTGCCGATGTCGTAGTCGAAACCGACGATCTCACCTTTGTCGGTTTTCGAGGCGAACGGCGGATAAGCCGCCTCGATGCCGATGCGCAGGGTTTTCTCGGCGGCGAACAGGCTGCCGCACGCCAACAGGCTCAGGACCAGGCCACTGATGAGGGGGAGTTTCTTCATATTCGTTCTCTCGCGGGTTGTTGTTGGTTTGGCAAGACAGAAGAAAGGAGTGAAACGGTGAAGCCTTGTTTTGTACTTGTAAATCCATACTGGACTTTTACGTATATTTCGTCAACGGAGCGGATACGCTTCGTCCCGCCTTTGGTCGAGATACCAAATCGAGAGAGAAACAGGGAAGTCGAGGGTGTAACTGAGGGCCTATCGCGGGCAAGCCTCGCTCCTACAGACGGTGTTGATCGTAGGAGCGAGGCTTGCCCGCGATGGCGGACTTGCGGTCAATACAGAGGGATCAGGCCATCACTCTTTCCAGCGATCCGCCGCCGCATGATCGCTGTCACGGCCTTCCACCCAGCGCGGGCCATCGGCGGTGGTTTCCTTCTTCCAGAACGGCGCGCGGGTCTTCAGGTAGTCCATGACAAAGGCACAGGCATCGAATGCCGCCTGGCGGTGGGCGCTGGCGGCGCCGACGAAGACGATCGGCTCGCCCGGCTCCAGCGCACCGATGCGATGCAGCACTTCCAGCTTGAGCAGTGGCCAGCGCTGTTCGGCCTCGGCGGCGATCTTGCCCAGGGCCTTCTCGGTCATGCCCGGGTAATGCTCGAGAAACATCCCCGCCACGTCCAGGCCGTCGTTGAAGTCACGCACGTAGCCGACAAAGCTCACCACCGCGCCGACGCCGACATTCGCCGCATGCATTGCGTTGACTTCCGCCCCCGGATCGAAGGCGCCCGATTGCACGCGAATCGCCATGTCAGCCCCCGGTCACGGTAGGAAAAAACGCCACTTCGTCGCCGTCGCTCACCGGCTCGTCGAGCTGGCAGAGGTCTTCGTTGCGGGCGCACATCAGGTTCTGTTCGCTGAGCACCTCGGCGCCCTCGCGCTGCGCCAGCAGTGCGCGCACATCGTCGACCGTGGCGAAATCGCCGGCGACCCGCAGCGAATCCACGCCCAGCGCCTCGCGGTAGCGGGCGAAAAACTTCACGGTCAGGTTCATTGCTCGTCCGCCTGGTAATGGCCGCTCTTGCCGCCCAGTTTCTCCAGCAGGCGCACGCCTTCGATGGTCATGCCGCGGTCCACGGCCTTGCACATGTCGTAGATGGTCAGGGCGGCGACACTGGCGGCGGTCAGGGCTTCCATTTCCACCCCGGTCTGCCCGGCCAGCTTGCAGCGGGCAACGATGCGCACGCTGTCCTCGCCTTCGGCGCTGAGCTCGACCTTGACGCTGGTGAGCATCAGCGGATGGCACAGGGGGATCAGATCGCTGGTCTTTTTCGCCGCCTGGATGCCGGCGATGCGCGCCACGGCGAACACATCACCCTTGGGGTGACCGCCGCTGACGATCATTTGCAGGGTTTGCGGGAGCATGCGCACCCGGGCTTCGGCCGTGGCTTCGCGGGACGTCACGGCTTTGTCGGTGACGTCGACCATATTGGCGCGACCTTGGGAATCGAGATGAGTCAGCACAGCCTTACTCCTGATCAGGAAAGGCGATTGTAAACCCGAGGGTCAATTTTCCGCACGCCTGATTATCCGCGTGCCCCCGATCCCGTAGGAGCGAGGCTTGCCCGCGATCCAGGCAACGCGGTGCAGCAGGACAAGCGCGGTGATGCCATCGCGGGCAAGCCTCGCTCCTACGGAAGACAGGTTTTGTTCGGGCACAAAAAAAACGGGCGGCCTTGCGGCCGCCCGTTGGGTGAAGGTTACAGATGGGATTCGGCGTATTCGGCCAGGATCGAGCGGGGAACCCCTTGCAGGGTGATGTGCACCCCGTTGGGGAAGTCCTTGAAGCGTTCAGTCAGGTAGGTCAGCCCGGAGCTGGTCGCGGACAGGTAAGGGGTATCGATCTGCGCCAGGTTGCCCAGGCACACCACTTTGGAACCGGCGCCGGCACGGGTGATGATGGTTTTCATCTGGTGCGGGGTGAGGTTCTGGCATTCGTCGATCAGGATCAGGCTCTGCTGGAAGCTGCGGCCGCGAATGTAGTTGAGGGATTTGAACTGCAGCGGCACCTTGCTGAGGATGTAGTCGACGCTGCCATGGGTGTTTTCGTCATCCATGTGCAAGGCTTCGAGGTTGTCGGTGATGGCGCCGAGCCAGGGCTCCATTTTTTCCGCTTCGGTGCCCGGCAGGAAGCCGATCTCCTGGTCCAGCCCCTGCACGCTGCGGGTGGCGATGATGCGCCGATAACGCTTGCTGACCATGGTCTGTTCGATGGCCGCGGCCAGGGCCAGGATGGTCTTGCCTGAACCTGCGGCCCCGGACAGGTTGACCAGATGGATATCCGGATCGAGCAGGGCGAACAGCGCCAGGCCTTGATAGATGTCGCGCGGTTTCAGGCCCCAGGCTTCCTGGTGCAACAGGGGTTCCTGATGCAGGTCGAGAATCAGCAGCACATCGGCGCGAATCTCCTTGATCCAGCCGACAAAACCCTGTTCGTCGATGATGAACTCGTTGATGTGCACCGCCGGCAGGTTGTCGGTGAGTTGCACCTGGTGCCAGGTGCGGCCGTGGTCCTGGCGGGTTTCCACCTTGCTCACGCGGTCCCAGAAGGAGCCGGTCATGTTGTGGAAGCCGTTGGGCAGCAAGGCCACGTCGTCGACCAGCTGGTCGGTGCTGTAGTCCTCGGCGGCGATCCCGCAGGCGCGCGCCTTGAGGCGCATGTTGATGTCTTTGGTCACCAGCACCACGCGCAGCTCCTTGTTGCGCGCATGCAGGTCGATCAACTGGTTGATGATGATGTTGTCGTTGAGGTTTTCCGGCAGCAGGCTGTTGGGCTCCGAGCGTTTGCTCATGAGGATCGACAGCAGGCCTTTGGGGCCGCTCTTGCCACGCTGGATCGGCACACCCAGCTCGACATCTTCCGGCGAGGCCTCACCCAGGGTCTTGTCGATCAGGCGAATGGCCTGGCGGCATTCCGCGGCAACGCTGTGATGGCCGCTCTTGAGCTTGTCGAGTTCCTCCAGGACGATCATCGGGATCGCCACATGGTGTTCTTCGAAGTTCAGCAGGGCGTTTGGATCGTGAATCAATACATTGGTATCGAGTACATAAAGGATTGGCTGGTTGGAGGAAGGGCTACGTCCGTGGTCATCCATACTCGGTCACCTTATGTGGGGGCCAGTCGACGCAATACCATGGCGGTGCTGCGCCTCGAATCGACCGTCGAATTCACCCGCGAAGGTTCGAGTGAAGTGCACACAAAAGGAGTCTTGGGAGACGCCACCTGTGTTGCAGGTTTCGGCGGTCTGACTTCGTAATACTCCAAAACCTGTGACAGGAAAAAGCACTTTGACGCTTTTTTTAAGTTTATTTTGCAGAGTGACGAATAGCCCTTGGCGCGCTGCCCAAGCACCGTTAAAGTCGGAAGTCCGCTTGTATCGAAATCCTCGCCAAAATCGGCAACCTTTCCCCTTCGCCCCGCAAATACAGGCCTTTCGTCGTTTCTAGCGAAACGCGTCCTGACAATCCTCCCAACCGATTCCGCTCTGCGCCGTCTGCGTCAGCAACCAGGGCAATGCCGTCTTCACCGCGTCCTGCCGGGCGTTGAAATTGATCACCCCGTGCCGCCACAACAGCATCAGGGTCAGTACCCGCTGGCCGCTCTGCTCGCCCTTGAGCTTGCCGGCGCCGTCCTGCGGATCGATGTCCCACAGCGCCACCTGCAAACCCTGGGCATTAAAGAAGGCCTGCGCGTCGGCTCGGCGCTGACCGTAGGGCGGGCGGAACAGCGGCACATAGTTTTCCGGCAGCTTGCCCTTGACCAGCTCGACGCTGCGCTCGATCGAGTCCTGCCAGTCCTGCCAGTGGCTGTGGGAGCGATACTCCCAGCCCTGGACGCCCACGCACTGCTGCGCATACAGGGCCTGCAGGCTGGCCACCGAACGTTGTTCCAGGCGGCTCTGCAGCTCGCTGCCGAGTACGAAGAAGGTGCCGTTCATGTTCGACTTGCGCAGGTATTCAGCCAGCCAGGGGGTGTTGTCCGGGGCGAGATTGGCGGCGCTGTCGAAGGTCAGCAAAAACAGTCGGTCATTGAGTTCGTCGCCGTTGCGCTCGTAGTCGCCAAAACGCTCAATCTCGCTGGCGGTCTGGGGAAACAGCGCGGCCTTGCGCAGCAATTCGTCCAGGTACTGCTCATGGAAGGCCCGGCTCGGCTCGGCCCAGCGAGCGTAATAAGAGTCATCGCCCAACTGGAACTTGCCGGCCTGCTCGCGCAGGGTGTCCAGGTCTTCCACCAGGAAACAGAAGGAGGCGTCCTGGTCGCAGCTCTGCTGGGCGAAGTTGTAGTTGGCCAGCAATTGCTGCCAGAGCCGCTGGCGAACGGCATCGATCGACGCCATGTTGATGATCCGCAGGCCCAGGCGCTGCTTCAACGAGCCTTCATCCCAGGCCTCGCTGACCAGCAGGGCGCGGGCAAAGGTGAGGATTTCCGCCCGCGACGCCACGTCGAACAGGGTCGGGTTGCTGAGCTGTTCCGGCCAGGTGCTGCGATCCAGGGTCGCCACCTCGCTCGGGGCCGCCAGGGCGCCGAAGCTCAACAGCCAGATCGAAAGAAAAAACGCGCTGCGCAAAGGGATGTCTCCATAACAAAACCCGCGCGGCACTATAGCCGATGCCACAACCCCGACCCTATTCGAATCCCCATCCCCTCTGTAGGAGCGAGCTTGCTCGCGATGCTCGTCAACGATGACGCATATCGCCTGATACCTTGCGCTGCTCTCCGATTCATCGCGAGCAAGCTCGCTCCTACAGAAAGCAGCAGACAACGGACGACCGGCCTCCCCTATTGCCTTCATAGGTGGAGTCAAATCGCCCAAGCCCCTAGAATCCCCCGACGCTTACAGGAGACGACTTCATGCTGATGGTGATTTCACCCGCCAAGACCCTCGATTTCGAGACCCCGCCCGTCACTCAACGCTTCACCCAGCCGCAGTACCTCGATCACTCCCAGGAACTGATCCTGCAATTGCGCGAACTGAGCCCGGCGCAAATCAGCGAACTGATGCACGTCTCCGACAAGATCGGCGGCCTCAACGCCGCGCGTTTCGGCAGCTGGACCCCGGCCTTCACCCCGGCCAACGCCAAGCAGGCGCTGCTGGCGTTCAAGGGCGACGTGTACACCGGCCTGAATGCCGAAACCTTGAGCGAAGCCGATTTCGACTACGCCCAGCAGCATTTGCGCATGCTCTCCGGCCTGTACGGCCTGCTGCGCCCGCTGGACCTGATGCAGCCTTACCGCCTGGAAATGGGTACCAAGCTGGCCAACGCCCGCGGCAAGGACCTGTACGCCTTCTGGGGCACGCGCATCAGCGAATGGCTCAATGAGGCCCTGGCCGAACAGGGCGACGACCTGCTGCTCAACCTGGCGTCCAACGAGTACTTCTCGGCGGTCAAGCGCACGGCCCTGAACGCCCGGATCATCAATACCGAGTTCAAGGACCTGAAGAACGGCCAGTACAAGATCATCAGCTTCTACGCCAAGAAAGCCCGGGGCATGATGAGCCGCTTCGTCATAGAAGAACGCATCAACGACCCGGCGGCACTCAAGCAGTTCGATGTCCAGGGTTATCGCTACAGCGCCGAACAGTCGAAACCCGACAATCTGGTTTTCCTGCGCGATCACGCACCGGAATAACGCACCCGGTCGACGCACTGGTTTCGCGCAAACGAGTGCGTCGACGAGCGGTCACTTTCCTCTTTGACCCCCGCCAAAACGCCAAACAATTGGCGCCAAAATATTTTCTTCTGAATTTATAACTTTTGTTTCACTCGACAGAGGTCATTTTTTTCAGTAGTGGCACGCAATTTTTTTATCGGTAGTGGCATAAAAATATCCCCGCGCTTTAACTCCCCATAACTAAAGGCTGAAATGGTAAGTGCTATCAATATGAAAGCAGTGCCATCTTTTGCAATATTTCAAGAAATTTCAGAAAACAGGATCAGCGGTCTGGAACTATGTCCTGAACCACCGCTCATACCACCGGTAACGATTCTCGACGAGTTTGTAGGAGATGACTTACATGGGATCCAACGACAGTAGCGAAGTTGTCATATTGTCCTGACCTACTGCTCAAGGACTCGAACTCAGGGTCAATACACAGGAGATAATGCACCATTACTATCCCCTACAAGGCCATGGCATAGCCCGCCTTAAAACGCTTCCGGGAGCGTGTAACTACCTGATTATCATGGGCCTGCGCCTATAAATCAGGATTATCGCCAACCTCGGAGCTGCCTTCCAGCAGGAAGGACGGCGACATTTAAGGGCAGCCCCTACAACAAGGCCAAGTTGCGCACAACTTGAGTGCACTTATTTAGACACTCGGAACTTAGTCTGCCTGCACTGGATATATCAACGCTTGTTCGTTGAACTTCCGAGTGCGCAATTAAAGCTGGCAAACATTAACTCCGGCCATCTAATGGCGTGAATAACACAGAGGTAAATGCGATGCGCATCAGCATATTTGGTTTGGGTTACGTCGGTGCAGTATGTGCCGGTTGCCTGTCTGCACGGGGCCATGAGGTCGTTGGCGTCGATGTTGCCAAGGACAAGATCGACATGATCAACGCAGGCCGTTCGCCGATCGTTGAACCGGGTCTGGGTGAACTTCTGGCGCAAGGTATTCAAACCGGTCGTCTGCGCGGAACCACCAACTTCGCCGAGGCGATTCGCGACACCGACTTGTCGATGATCTGTGTCGGCACGCCAAGCAAGAAGAACGGCGACCTGGAACTCAACTACATCGAGGCGGTATGCCGCGAGATCGGTTTTGTCCTGCGTGACAAGACCTCCCGCCACACCATCGTGGTGCGCAGTACCGTACTGCCGGGCACCGTGGCCAACGTGGTGATCCCGATTCTCGAAGACTGCTCCGGCAAGAAGGCCGGCGTCGACTTCGGCGTCGCGGTCAACCCTGAGTTCCTGCGTGAAAGCACCGCGATCAAGGACTACGACTTCCCACCGATGACCGTGATCGGCGAGTTCGACAAGGCTTCGGGCGACGTCCTGCAATCGCTGTACGAAGAACTCGACGCACCGATCATCCGCAAGGACATCGCCGTCGCCGAGATGATCAAGTACACCTGCAACGTGTGGCACGCCACCAAGGTGACCTTCGCCAACGAGATCGGCAACATCGCCAAGGCCGTCGGCGTCGACGGTCGTGAAGTGATGGACGTGGTCTGCCAGGACAAGACCCTCAACCTGTCCCAGTACTACATGCGCCCAGGCTTCGCCTTCGGCGGTTCCTGCCTGCCCAAGGACGTGCGCGCCCTGACCTTCCGCGCCGGTTCCCTGGACATCGAAGCGCCGCTGCTCAACTCGCTGATGCGCAGTAACGAGTCCCAGGTGCAGAACGCCTTCGACATCGTCTCCAGCCACGAAAAACGCAAAGTCGCCCTGCTCGGCCTGAGCTTCAAGGCCGGTACCGACGACCTGCGCGAAAGCCCGCTGGTGGAACTGGCGGAAATGCTGATCGGCAAAGGTTTCGACCTGAGCATCTACGACAGCAACGTCGAGTACGCCCGTGTCCACGGTGCCAACAAGGACTACATCGAGTCCAAGATCCCCCACGTCTCGTCCCTGCTCAACGCGGACTTCGACTCGGTGATCGACAACTCCGACGTGATCATCCTCGGCAACCGCGACGAGAAGTTCCGCGCCCTGGCCGAAGACGTGCCGCACGGCAAGCAGGTCATCGACCTGGTCGGGTTCATGTCCAAGGCCACCAGCGCGAATGGCCGGACCGAAGGTATCTGCTGGTAACCAGCGGTATCGGGGGCAGCTCCCCGTTCCTGTAGCCGCTGTCGCAGGTGCGATCGAGCCCGAAGGGGTCGCGACGCACCTGCAACTGCCGGAGGTTTATCGCAGCCCCCGGCAACGGCTACAGGAATGTGCCCCTTTGGCTTTTTTGCCTGCCTTAACCCCATCGGGCCACCCCACAGGCTCGCCCGAGATCGAGACGGATGCAGATTATGCACAGGCTAAAGCACGGCCTACTCCAGGCCGCAGGTTGGCTGTTTTTCTTGAGTTTACTGATGGGTCTCGCCCTGGCGTTGCCCGCGTCCACATTCGACTCCGAATCGAAGGACTTCATCTTCCTGATTGGCGCCGTGGGTATCTGGCGCTACTCGATGGGTGCCACGCATTTCGTGCGCGGCATGCTGTTTCTCTACGTGGTCTACCCGCACCTGCGCCGCAAGGTCCGCAAGCTGGGCAAGGCCGCCGATCCGTCCCACGTGTACCTGATGGTCACCAGTTTCCGGATCGACGCCCTGACCACCGCCCAGGTCTATGGCTCGGTGATCCGTGAAGCCATCGACTGCGGCTTCCCTACCACCGTGGTCTGCTCGATCGTGGAAATGTCCGACGAGCTGCTGGTGAAAAGCCTCTGGGCCCGCATGAACCCGCCGGCCCACGTCAAGCTCGACTTCGTGCGCATCCCCGGCACCGGCAAGCGCGACGGCCTGGCCTTCGGTTTCCGCGCCATCTCCCGCCACCTGCCGGACGACCGTGCCGTGGTCGCGGTGATCGACGGCGACACCGTGCTCGGCGAAGGCGTGGTGCGCAAGACCGTGCCCTGGTTCCAGCTGTTCGGCAACGTCGGCGGCCTGACCACCAACGAGTTCTGCGAAGTGCGCGGCGGCTACATCATGAGCGAGTGGCACAAGCTGCGCTTCGCCCAGCGCCACATCAACATGTGCTCCATGGCCCTGTCCAAGCGCGTGCTGACCATGACCGGACGCATGTCGGTGTTCCGCGCCAGCGTGGTCACCAACCCGGACTTCATCGCCGACGTGGAAAGCGACTCGCTGCAACACTGGCGCCTGGGCCGCTTCAAGTTCCTCACCGGCGACGACAAGTCCAGCTGGTTCAGCCTGATGCGCCTGGGCTACGACACCTTCTACGTGCCCGATGCGGCGATCAACACCGTGGAGCACCCGCCGGAGAAGAGTTTCATCAAGGCCAGCCGCAAGCTGATGTTCCGCTGGTACGGCAACAACCTGCGGCAGAACTCCCGGGCCCTGGGCCTGGGTCTCAAGCGCCTGGGGCTGTTCACCAGCGTGGTGCTGTTCGACCAGCGCGTGTCGATGTGGACCTCGCTGCTGGGCCTGACCGTGGCGCTGATCGCCAGCTTCAAGTACGGCACCGCCTTCATCCTGGTGTACCTGCTGTGGATCGGTATCACCCGCCTGCTGCTGACCCTGCTGCTGTCCTGTTCGGGGCACAGGATCGGCCCGGCCTACCCTTTGATCCTCTATTACAACCAGATCGTCGGGGCCCTGGTGAAGATCTACGTGTTCTTCCGCCTCGACCAACAGTCCTGGACCCGCCAACCGACTGCTCTGTCCCGTGACCTCGCCAGCTTTCAACGTTGGTTCAACACCTGGTCGTCTCGGACCATGACCTTCTCCGCCGGCAGCATTTTCGTCGCCGCGCTGCTGCTGATGGTCTGACCCGCCTTGCCTGAATTAACTAGGAAATCGCCCTTATGAACACCGCCGTGAACGTCAACGTAGTGCATGAATCCGAAGCCCAACGCCAACACGCCCGGGTCAAAATCCCGGCCAAGCTGCGCTTCTTCGGCCCCGACCGGACCCCGGTCGAAGCGCGGGTCATCGACCTCTCCGCCGGCGGCCTGAGCTTCAACTGCGGGCAGCTGCCGATCAAGGTCGGCGACGTGCACAAGGGTCGCCTGCAGTTCGTCATCGACAACCTCGGGCTGGCCATGGACGTGGAGTTGCAGGTGCGCTCCGTGGATCGCCAGAGCGGTCGTGTCGGTTGCCAGTTCCAGAACCTCGAGCCCCAGGACATCTCGACCCTGCGCCAGCTGATCACCTCGCACCTGGCCGGCGACATCGTGACCATGGGCGACGTGCTCGCCACCCTGCAGCGCGACAACTTCACCAAGGCGCGCAAGACCAAGGACGCCGGCCACGGCATGAGCGCCCTGGGCCGCCTGCGCGCGGTGACCTTCAGCGCCGGGATCTTCGTCGTCGGCCTGGCGGCCTTCGGCTTCATCCTCAAGTCGGTGTACGGCATGTACTTCGTCAGCCACGCCCAGGCCGGCCTGGTCAGCGCGCCGGGGATGAACGTCACCATGCCGCGTGACGGCACGGTGCAGAGCCTGATCCAGGCCGACGGCGTGGCCGCCAAGGGCGCCCCGCTGGCGACCTTCAGCACCAGCATGCTCGACGTGCTCAAGGGCCACCTGAACGAAGACCAGCTGCAACCGGCCAAGGTCGAGGAACTGTTCGGCAAGCAGATGACCGGCACCCTGACCTCGCCCTGCGACTGCACCGTGGCCCAGCAGATGGTTGCCGACGGCCAGTACGCCAGCAAGGGCGACGTGATCTTCCAGCTGGTCCCGCGGGGCAGCCAGGCCAACATCGAGGCGCGTTTCTCCTACCGCCAGTTCGCCGACGTGCGTCCGGGGACCAAGGTCAGCTTCCAGATCGCCGGCGAAGACGACGTGCGCACCGGCACCATCGTCAGCAGCACCAGCCTCAACAGCAGCGACCTGTCCTCGGACATTCGCGTGCAGATCAAGCCCGATGCCCCGCTGAGCAGCGCCTTCGCCGGCCGTCCGGTGGAAGTCAGCAGCGACCGCGGCCCATCCGTGAACTGGCTGATCGACAAAGCCATGGCTGCCGGTCTCTAAGCGGAGGACATGCCTGTGACTAGCCTTTCCATTCGAATCGGTGCCGGCCGCGAGATCCTTCGCGAGCAAGCTCGCTCCTACACGAGCGCTGCAGCCACCTGTAGGAGCGAGCTTGCTCGCGATAAATCCCAGGGTCGTCGCGCGCTGGCCCTGTGCTCGCTGGCCCTGGCCGTGAGCCTGGCCGGTTGCGCCGGCCTGCCCGACCAGCGCCTGGCCAACGAAGCCCTGAAGCGCGGCGACACCGTGCTTGCGGAGCAGAACTACCGGCAACTGGCGGACCTGGGCTACAGCGACGCCCAGGTCGGCCTGGCCGACATCCAGATGGAAACCCGCGACCCGGCGAAGATCAAGCAAGCCGAGGCGACCTACCGCGCCGCGGCCGACACCTCGCCGCGGGCCCAGGCACGCCTGGGCCGCCTGCTGGTGGCCAAGCCCGGCTCCACCGAGGCCGAGCATCACGAAGCCGAAGGCCTGTTGAAAAAGGCCTTCGCCAACGGTGAAGGCAACACCCTGATCCCGCTGGCGATGCTCTACCTGCAATATCCGCAGAGCTTCCCCAAGGTCAACGCCCAACAGCAGATCAGCCAATGGCGCAGCGCCGGCTACCCGGAAGCCGGCCTGGCCCAGGTGCTGCTGTACCGCACCCAGGGCACCTACGACCAGCACCTGGCCGAGGTGGAAACCATCTGCAAGGCGGCGCTGAACGTCACCGATATCTGCTACGTCGAGCTGGCCACCGTCTACCAGAAACGCGGCCAGCCGGAACAACAGGCCGAGCTGCTGAAA
Source organism: Pseudomonas sp. GW531-T4 (assembly GCF_017349615.1). Classification (NCBI taxonomy): domain Bacteria; kingdom Pseudomonadati; phylum Pseudomonadota; class Gammaproteobacteria; order Pseudomonadales; family Pseudomonadaceae; genus Pseudomonas; species Pseudomonas sp. GW531-T4. The sequence goes on along the minus strand of NZ_JACMZT010000024.1, from coordinate 54,031 downwards.
CAGCTGCAGGCCGGGCACGCCCGCGGCGCCATCAGCGCGCAACGAGTGGACAGCGTGGCCCGGGTGCTGGGCGACGCCAGCCTGGGCAAGACCGACGAGAAAACCGCGCAGGCGCTGCTGGAGCCGATCGCTCCCGGCTACCCGGCCTCCTGGGTCACCCTGGCGCAACTGCTCTACGACTTCCCCGAACTGGGCGACGTCGACAAGATGATGCAGTACCTGGACAACGGTCGCGCCGCCGACCAGCCCCGCGCCGAACTGCTGCTGGGCAAGCTCTACTACGAAGGCAAGATGGTCCCGGCCGACGCCAAGGTCGCCGAAGAACACTTCAAGAAGGCCCAGGGCAAGGAAGTCGCCGCCGACTACTACCTCGGCCAGATCTACCGCCGTGGCTACCTGGGCCAGGTCTATCCGCAAAAGGCCCTGGACCACCTGCTGACCGCCGCGCGCAACGGCCAGAACAGCGCCGATTTCGCCATTGCCCAGCTGTTCTCCCAGGGCAAGGGCACCAAGCCCGACCCGCTCAATGCCTATGTCTTCAGCCAGCTGGCCAAGACCCAGGACACCCCGCAAGCCAACGAGCTTGCGCAACAACTCGAAGCCCAACTGCCGCCAGGCCAACGCGCCGAGGCCCAACGCCTGCTGCAACAGGAGCAGGCCGTACGTGGCGCCTTGAGCCAGAACACGTTGGAACTGCACGCGCTGCAGGAAGAAGACGGTGAGGAATCCCTATGAAGTTCACTCCATCCAGCCACGCCAATCCTGTAGCCGCTGCCGCAGGCTGCGATCGAGCGCGCAGCGCTCGCCAACCAGGCGACCGAGATCTGTCAGTGGCACCGCGTGCGCAGGTTTTGCGGCCGCTGCGCAGCCGATCGCAGCCTGCGGCAGCGGCTACGGGAAAACTGTTCAGCCTGTCGAAGCTGGGTGTGGCCCTGGGTTTTGCCCTGGTCTGGTCCAACCCGACGCTCGCGGCCATCACCGAGAGCAAGAACTTCGGCCTGGAAGTGAAGATCACCGGCCAGTCCGAAGACGACCGTGACCTCGGCACCCTGGGCGGCGGCGACGTCAACGGCGTCGGCCTCGACCTGCGCCCCTGGGTGTACGGCGAAAGCGGCAACTGGAGCGCCTACGCCATGGGCCAGGCGGTGACCTCCACCGACATCATCGAGACCGACACCCTGCAGCAGTCCGACGGCGCCAGCACCGAAAGCAGCAACAACAGCGACCGCAAGAGCAAGAAGAACTACCTGGCGATGCGCGAGTTCTGGATCGGCTACAGCGGCCTCACCCCCTACCCGGGCGAGCAGTTGAAGTTCGGTCGCCAGCGCCTGCGCAACGACGACGGCCAATGGCGCGACACCAACATCGAAGCCCTGAACTGGACCTTCGACACCACCCTGCTGCGCGCCAACGTCGGCATCGCCGAACGTTTCAGCGAGTACCGTACCGACCTCAAGGAGCTGGCGCCGGAAGACAAGGATCGCCTGCACGTCTATGGCGATGTGGCCTACCAGTGGACCCCGGGGCATTGGGCCGGCGTCCGCGCCCACCACAGCCACGACGACGGCAAGCTCGACTACCCGGTACCGGGCGAAGCCACCGACTCCCTGGACAAGCGCCAGAACGGCGACCTGACCTGGCTCGGCCTGGAAGCCAACAGCGACGCCTACAACTGGCGCAACACCAACACCGTCAACTACTGGGCGAGCATCACCGGCATGAGCGGCGACCGCGACAAGGTCAACGCGCTGAACACCGACGGCACCCGCCCGGCCCAGGCCAAGAGCGGCGAGAACCTCGACGGCTGGGCCACCGACCTCGGCGTGCGCCTGCGCCTGGACCCGAAATGGCAGGTCGGCGCGGCCTACGCCCGCGCCAGCGGCGACTACGAACAGAACGGCCTGGAAAGCAACCGCTCGAACTACACCGGGACCCGCTCGCGGGTGCACCGCTTCGGCGAAGCCTTCCGCGGCGAAATGAACAACATGCAGACCGCCACCCTGTTCGGTTCCTGGATGCTCGCCGACGAATACGACGCCAGCCTGATCTACCACAAGTTCTGGCGCGTGGACGGCAACAAGCCGGTGGGCAGCAACGGTATCAACGCCGTGGAAAACAACTACGACGACGCCACCGGCGCCCTGCTCTCCAGCTCGTCCCTGCCGCTGCGCGATGGCGAGAAAGACCTCGGCCAGGAAGTGGACCTGGTGGTCACCAAGTACTTCAAGCAAGGCCTGCTGCCGGCCGCGCTCAGCCAGTCGATCGACGAGCCTTCGGCGCTGGTGCGCTTTCGTGGCGGTGTGTTCAAGCCGGGCGATGCCTATGGCAAGAACGTCGACTCGTACATGCACCGCGCCTTTGTCGACGTGATCTGGCGCTTCTGATGCGAGTCGCCAAGGGAGTGCCTGAGATGAACAGCCCGATGAACAGCCCAGCGGTGCGAGGCTCGATCAGCCTGTTGGCCGGCGCCATGCTGCTGGCCAGCAGCGCCGCCTTCGCCAACGTCGAACCGGCCCCGGCCGCCACGCCCGGCAAGCAGCCGACCGTGGCCAAGGAGCTGCAACAGGCCAAGACCTACACCGTCAGCAGCGCGCCCACCGCGCCGCTGAACCTGGCCAAGCCGACCTTGCCCGACCTCTCCGGCTACACCGCCGAAGCGGCAGCGGCGAAGATCGTGCGCAGCAAGCCCGGCAAGATCAGCGTGCGCCGCATGATGCAGGAAGATGCGCTGAAGGACTTTATCGGCGGTGACAACAAGATGGCCGAATGGGTGGTGCGCCAGCACGGCATCCCCCAGGCAATCTTCATCGACGACGGTTACGTCAACCTCAAGGAGTTGGCGAAGAAGCTGCCCAAGCAGTACATCAGCGAAACCTCGCCGGGCGTGTACCTGGCGCGGCTGCCGATCGTGGTCGGGCGCAAGGGCATCCTGGAAATCGACCAGCAGACCCAGGAACTGCGCCTGTCCCAGGAAGGCGGCTCGTTCCTGGTCAACGACGGCCAGCTGTTCGTGCGCGACACCAAGGTCACCGGCTGGCGCGAGAAGGACAACGGCCCGGCGACCTTCAACTCGCCCAAGGAATTCCGTCCGTTCCTGCTGGCCTGGGGCGGCACCGAGACCTACATCGTCAACAGCAAGATGGCCAGCTTCGGCTACGCCAACAGTAAGTCCTACGGCGTGAGTATTTCCCAGTACACGCCGAACATGGCCAAGGTGCTCAAGCGCCCCGAACCCACCGGCTGGATCATCGGCTCGGAGTTCTCGGACATGTGGTACGGCTTCTACTGCTACGAGACCCGCGACTTCGTGGTCAAGGGCAATACCTACAAGGACAACATCGTCTACGGCATCGACCCCCACGACCGTTCGCACCGGCTGATCATCGCCGACAACACCGTCTACGGGACCAAGAAGAAGCACGGGATCATCATTTCCCGGGAAGTGAACGACAGCTTCATCTTCAACAACCGCAGCTACGACAACAAGCTCTCGGGCCTGGTGATCGACCGTAACAGCGTGAACAACCTGATCGCCGACAACGAGATCTACCGCAACCACACCGACGGCATCACCCTCTACGAGAGTGCCGACAACCTGCTGTGGGGCAACAAGGTGATCAGCAACCGGCGCCACGGCATCCGCATTCGCAACAGCGTGAACATCCGCCTGTACGAAAACGTCGCCATGGCCAACGGCCTGACCGGCGTCTACGGCCACATCAAGGACCTCTCCGACACCGACCGCGACATCAAGCTCGACCCGTTCGACGCCCAGGTGTCGCTGATCGTGGTCGGTGGCGAGCTGGCGGCCAACGGCAGCGGCCCGATGTCCATCGACTCGCCGTTGAGCGTCGAGCTGTACCGCGTGTCCATGCTCGCCCCGACCAAGAGCAGCGGCATCAGCTTCTCGGGGATCCTCGGCGAGCGCCAGGACGAAATTCTTGACCTGCTGGTGCGCCAGCAGAAAGCCGTGCTGATCGACCCTGTCGAACGCCAGACCGAAATGCGCGATTGAGGATGACTGTCATGCGCCCACACCTGATCAAACTCTTGAGCCTCTCGGCATTGACCGCGGGCATTCTCGCCGCCGGCAACAGCGCCCGCGCCGACGAAACCCAGGCACCGAAGTTCACCGCCGAGCCGTGCTGCAACCTGTGCCCAGCGGCCCACGACGCGAAGAACTACACCACCCGCTACCAGCAGAACTTCACCACCCTGGTGCAAGCCCAGGGCGACTGGCTGTTCCGCACCCAGGAAGACCTGCGCACCGAGTTCAACACCACGCCGGAAGGTTATCGCCGCCTGCAACAGCTGCACGACGCCTTCAAGAGCAAGGGCGTGGAGCTGGTGCTGGTCTACCAGCCGACCCGTGGCCTGGTGAACCGCAACAAGCTCAACCCGCAGGAGAAGGCCAGCTTCGACTACGACAAGGCGCTGAAAAACTACCAGGGCATGCTCGGCCGTTTCGCCCAGATGGGCTACGTGGTGCCGGACCTGTCGCCGCTGACCAACGAGCAACTGCCGGAGACCCTGCCGGCCCACGATTTCTACTTCCGCGGCGACCAGCACTGGACCCCGTACGGCGCCCAGCGCACGGCGAAGATCGTGGCGCAGAAGGTCAAGCAACTGCCGGCCTTCGCCGACATTCCCAAGCGTGAGTTCGAGACCCACAAGTCCGGGCGCATGGGCAAGACCGGCACCCTGCACAACATGGCCGGCCAGCTGTGTGGCACCAGCTACGCGATCCAGTACATGGACCAGTTCACCACCGAACCCAAGGGCGAAGCCGGCGACGGCGACCTGTTCGGCGATTCCGGCAACCCGGAAATCACCCTGGTGGGCACCAGCCACAGCGGCAAGAACTACAACTTCGCCGGCTTCCTGCAGGAAGAAATCGGCGCCGACATTCTCAACGTCGCCTTCCCCGGCGGTGGCTTCGAAGGCTCCATGCTGCAGTACCTGGGCAGCGAGGAATTCCAGACCAAGCCACCGAAGATCCTGATCTGGGAATTCTCGCCGCTGTACCGCCTGGACCAGGAAACCATCTACCGGCAGATGATGGCCCTGCTCGACAACGGCTGCGAAGGCAAGCCGGCGCAAATGAGCGCCAGCGCCACCCTCAAGCCCGGCAAGAACGAGCTGATGGTCAACAGCAAGAACATGGACCTGCGCAACAGCAGCCACCAGGTCGATATCCGCTTCGCCGACACCTCGGTGAAAACCCTGCAAGCTACCCTCTGGTACATGAACGGGCGCCACGAGGACATCAAGATCGAAAAACCGGAAACATCCGACACCGACGGGCGTTTCGCCTTTGAACTGCGCACCGACGAAGACTGGGCCTCGCAGAACCTGCTGGCGGTCGAAGTCCAGGGTCCGGAAGCGGGCGCCGCGGCGCAGAAAGTCGAAGCGAAAATTTGCAAACGCAACGTATTCCCGGACGCCGGTCAACGCACCGCGCAAATCGGGCAATGAGGTTCCTATGCAAAGCAAAACGCTGAAACAGTTCTTGGCCCCGAGCCTGTTGAGCCTGGCGCTGTTCGCCGGCGCCACCCAGGCCGCGGCCCCACTGCGTCCGCCCCAGGGGTATTACGCGCCGGTGGATAAATTCAAGAGCGGCGACCACAGCGAAGGCTGCGACACCATGCCCGCGCCTTACACCGGCTCGCTGCAATTTCGCAGCAAGTACGAAGGTTCGGACAAGGCCCGCGCGACCCTCAACGAACAATCGGAAAAGGCCTTTCGCGACAGCACCGCCGACATCACCAAGATCGAGCGCGGCACCAGCAAGCGGGTCATGCAGTTCATGCGCGACGGTCGTCCGGAACAACTGGACTGCACCCTCAGCTGGCTGAGCGCCTGGGCCCAGGCCGATGCGTTGATGTCCAAGGACTTCAACCACACCGGCAAGTCCATGCGCAAATGGGCCCTGGGCAGCATGGCTTCGGCCTACCTGCGCCTGAAGTTCTCCGACTCCCATCCGCTGGCTACCCACCAGCAGCAAGCGCAACAGATCGAGGCCTGGTTCAGCAAGATGGCCGACCAGGTGGTCAGCGACTGGGACAACCTGCCGCTGGACAAGACCAACAACCACTCGTACTGGGCCGCCTGGTCGGTGATGGCCACCGCCGTGGCGACCAACCGCCGCGACCTGTTCGACTGGGCCGTGAAGGAATACAAGGTCGGCGCCAACCAGGTCGATGCCGACGGTTTCCTGCCCAACGAACTCAAGCGCCAGCAACGCGCCCTGGCCTATCACAACTACGCCCTGCCGCCGCTGGCGATGATCGCCAGCTTCGCCCAGGTCAACGGTGTCGACCTGCGCCAGGAAAACAACGGCGCGCTGAAACGCCTGGGCGAGCGGGTGCTGGCCGGGGTGAAGGATCCGGACGAATTCGAAGAGAAGAACGGCAAGGAACAGGACATGACCGACCTCAAGGTCGACTCGAAATTCGCCTGGCTCGAACCCTTCTGCAGTCTCTACACCTGCGCCCCGGATGTGCTCGAACGCAAGCACAAGATGCAACCGTTCAAGACCTTCCGCCTGGGCGGCGACCTGACCAAGGTCTACGACCCCTCGCATGAGAAGGGCAACAAGGGTTCGTAAGAAACACGCAAAACCCTGTAGGAGCGAGCTTGCTCGCGATAGCCGCAAAGCGGCGATTCAACCGACACCGCGTCATCGTTGAGTTTTTTTCGCGAGCAAGCTCGCTCCTACAGGACACGCAAGACTCATAGCCGCAGCCAAGGCATGTGATGAATGCAATACGCCTCCCCGGTTTTTCACGGGGGGGTTTGGGGGGGCTCCGGCCCTTTACTGTTGGTCAAACATGGAGAGATCGGGATGGTTTTCTCATCCAATGTGTTCCTGTTCCTGTTCTTGCCGATCTTTCTCGGCTTGTACTACCTGAGCGGGCAACGCTATCGCAACCTGCTGCTGCTGATCGCCAGCTACGTGTTCTATGCCTGGTGGCGGGTGGACTTCCTGGCGCTGTTCGCCGGCGTCACCCTGTGGAACTACTGGATCGGCCTGAAAGTCGGCGCCGCCGGGGTCAGGACCAAGCCGGCCCAGCGCTGGCTGCTGCTCGGCGTGGCGGTGGACCTGTGCATCCTCGGCTACTTCAAGTACGCCAACTTCGGCGTGGACAGCATTAACGCGATCATGACCTCCATGGGTCTGGAGCCGTTCATCCTGACCCACGTGCTGTTGCCGATCGGTATCTCGTTCTACATCTTCGAGTCCATCAGCTACATCATCGACGTCTATCGCGGCGACACCCCGGCGACCCGCAACCTGATCGACTTCGCGGCGTTCGTGGCGATCTTCCCGCACCTGATCGCCGGCCCCGTGCTGCGTTTTCGCGACCTGGCCGACCAGTTCAACAACCGCACCCACACCCTGGACAAGTTCTCCGAAGGCTGCACGCGCTTCATGCAGGGCTTCATCAAGAAAGTGTTCATCGCCGACACCCTGGCGGTGGTCGCCGACCATTGCTTCGCCCTGCAGAACCCGACCACGGGCGACGCCTGGCTGGGCGCCCTGGCCTACACCGCGCAGCTGTACTTCGACTTCTCCGGCTACAGCGACATGGCCATCGGCCTGGGGTTGATGATGGGTTTCCGCTTCATGGAAAACTTCAAGCAGCCCTACATCAGCCAGTCGATCACCGAGTTCTGGCGGCGCTGGCACATCAGCCTGTCCACCTGGCTGCGCGACTACCTGTACATCACCCTGGGCGGCAACCGCAAAGGCACGCTGATGACCTATCGCAACCTGTTCCTGACCATGCTGCTCGGTGGCCTGTGGCACGGCGCGAACATCACCTACGTGGTCTGGGGCGCCTGGCACGGCATGTGGCTGGCGATCGAGAAGGCGCTGGGCATCAACACCACGCCACGCACGCTGAACCCGATCCGCTGGGCGCTGACCTTCCTGCTGGTGGTGATGGGCTGGGTGATCTTCCGCGCCGAGAACCTGCACGTCGCCGGTCGCATGTACGGCGCCATGTTCAGCTTCGGCGACTGGTCGCTGTCGGAACTCAACCGCGCCAGCCTCACCGGCCTGCAAGTGGCGACCCTGGTCGTGGCCTACGCCACCCTGGCGTTCTTCGGCCTGCGTGACCTGTATCGCAACCCGACACCGGTCAAGAGCAAGCCTGAAATCAACACCGAGGCCGACGGTCCGGCCACCGCCCAGCCTGGCCTGATCAAGGCCGTACCGGGGGACAAGCCGGACAGCATCCACCAGCCGGGCTACACCGTGGGCGTCGAAGCCCAGGTCCAGCCGGCCTACTGGGTCGCCGACTGGCCGCGTTACGTGATGCGCGCCCTGGTGCTGCTGCTGTTCATCGCCTCGATTCTCAAACTCTCGGCGCAAAGCTTCTCGCCGTTCCTTTACTTCCAGTTCTGAGGGATCTGACCATGACCCGCTCATTACGCGTCTTCTACATTGCCCTGTTCCTGGTGACCCTGATGGTCCTGGGCCTGTGGTCGGTGCGCAGCTTCTTCGGCTTCAGCACCAACAACGACGCCACTGTGCTCAACGGTCGCTGGGCCAAGGCTGTGGAAACCCACTACGACGACGAGTTCCCGATCAAGCGCCTGGGCACCAACCTGTGGGCGGCCCTGGACTTCAAGCTGTTCAACGAAGGTCGTCCGGGCGTGGTACTCGGCCGCGACCAGTGGCTGTACAGCGATGAAGAGTTCCACCCGATCGTCAACGAAGAACTCAACCTGCAAGGCAACTACGCGCTGGTCGAAGGCGTGCGCCAGGCCCTGAAAGAGAAAGGCGTGAAACTGGTGATGGCGATCGTGCCGGCCAAGGTGCGCCTGTACCCGGAACACCTGGGCGACGTCCAGCCGGCCAGCATCCACGCCAACCTCTACCAGGACTTCCACGCCCGGGTGGCGGCCGACAAGATCCTCGCCCCCGACCTGCTGGGCCCGTTGCAACAGGCCAAGCAGAACGGCCAGCAAGTGTTCCTGCGCACCGACACCCACTGGACCCCGGCCGGCGCCGAAGTCGCCGCCAACCAGTTGGCCAAGGCGATTGCCGACAAGGCACCGCTGATGGGCCAGCCGCAACGCTTCGTCACCGAAGCCGAGCAGACCGTGGTGCACAAGGGCGACCTGCGCCTGTTCCTGCCCCTGGACCCGCTGTTCGAAAACCTGATGCCGGCCAAGGAGCCGCTGCAGAAACGCGTGACCCGCGCCGCCGACGATCAGCCGGCCGCCGACGACGCGCTGTTCGCCGACAACGAAGTGCCGGTGGCCCTGGTGGGCACCAGCTACAGCGCCAACCCCAACTGGAACTTCGTCGGCGCGCTCAAGCAGGCCCTGCACAGCGACGTGGTCAGCTACGCCGAAGACGGCCACGGCCCGGTGTTGCCGATGCTCAGCTACCTGAAAAGCGATGCCTTCAAGAACAGCCCGCCCCAGGTGCTGATCTGGGAGTTCCCCGAACGATATCTGCCGGTCAATAACGATATCGGCGACGCCGACCCGCAGTGGGTCGCAGAGCTCAAACAAGCCGGCGCCCGCCAACAGAACGTAGCTGCACTCAACAAATCCGAGACGCCCGATCGGGCGCAAAACTGAAAGAGAGGTACACCATGACTTTCACTATCACTCCGCGTCGTCTCGCCAAGGCAATCACACTGGCTGCCGGCATGAGCGTCCTGTCCCTGCCCGCCTTCGCCGGTGGCGACGCCGCGCTGTACGGCCCGACCGCGCCCAAGGGCTCGTCCTTCGTGCGCATCTACAACGCCAGCAACCAGGAAGTCAGCGCCACCGTCGGCAGCACCAATGTCAGCGACGTCGCGCCGCTGGCCAGCAGTGACTTCAGCTTCATGCCCGGCGGCGACTACACCGCCAAGGTCGGCAGCCAGAGCCTGCCGGTGAAACTCGCCGCCGACCACTATTACACCCTGGTCAACAACGCCAGCGGCCAGCCGCAGTTGATCGAAGAACCGCCGTTCAAGAACAAGCAGAAGTCCCTGGTCCGGGTGCAGAACCTGAGCGACAAGGCCCTGACCCTGAAGACCGCCGATGGCAAGACCGACGTGGTCCAGTCGGTGGCCGCCAAGGGCCGTGGCGAACGTGAAATCAACCCGGTGAAAGTCAGCTTCGCGCTGTACGAAGGCGAGAAAAAAGTCAGCGACCTCAAGCCGGTCGCCCTGGAGCGCGGCGAAGCCGCGGTGCTCTACGTCACCGGCAATGGCAGCAGCCTGTCGCCAGTCTGGGTCAAGCGCCCGGTCTCGACACGTTAACAGCAGCTGCAAGCCTCGAGCCTCAAGCGGCAAGAGAAGTGCTTTTTCTTGCCGCTTGAAACTTGCTGCTTGCAGCTGCTCCCCCGGACAAAAACAAGAGAGTGAAACGACAGAACGCAGTAGCTCTAACCCAAACGATTTTTGAAGGAGTAACAACATGATTCCGGTGATCTTGTCAGGTGGTAGTGGCTCACGTCTTTGGCCGCTTTCGCGTAAGCAATTCCCTAAACAGTTCCTCGCCCTGACCGGCGAACACACACTGTTCCAGCAAACCCTCGAGCGCCTGGTGTTCGAAGGCATGGACACGCCGATCGTGGTCTGCAACAAGGACCACCGCTTCATCGTCAACGAGCAACTGGCGGCGCGCAAACTCGAAGCCCAGCGCATCCTGATGGAGCCGTTCGGCCGCAACACCGCGCCGGCCGTGGCCCTGACCGCGATGATGCTGGTCAACGAAGGTCGTGACGAGCTGATGCTGGTGCTGCCGGCCGACCACGTGCTGGAAGACCAGAAAGCCCTGCAACGCGCCCTGGCCCTGGCCACCGTGGCCGCCGAGCGTGGCGAGATGGTGCTGTTCGGCGTGCCGGCGACCAAACCGGAAACCGGTTATGGCTACATCAAGTCGACCAACGATGCGCTGCTGCCGGAAGGCGTGAGCCGCGTCTCGCACTTCGTCGAGAAACCCGACGTCAAGCGCGCCGCCGAGTTCGTCGAGGCCGGCGGCTACTTCTGGAACAGCGGCATGTTCCTGTTCCGCGCCAGCCGCTTCCTCGAAGAGCTGAAAAAGCACGACCCGGACATCTACGACACCTGCCTGCTGACCCTGGAACGCAGTGCCCAGGACGCTGACACCGTGGACGTCGACCCGGCCACCTTCGCCTGCTGCCCGGACAACTCCATCGACTACGCGGTGATGGAAAAGACCCAGCGCGCCTGCGTGGTGCCGCTGAGCGCCGGCTGGAGCGACGTGGGCTGCTGGTCGTCGCTGTGGGATGTGCATGAAAAGGACGTCAACGGCAACGTCAGCAAGGGCGACGTGGTGATCCAGGACAGCCGCAACTGCATGATCCACGGCAACGGCAAGCTGGTGTCGGTGATCGGCCTGGAAAACATCGTGGTCGTCGAAACCAAGGACGCCATGATGATCGCCCACAAGGACAAGGTCCAAGGCGTGAAGCAGATGGTCAACACCCTCAACGAACAGGGCCGCAGCGAAACCCAGAACCACTGCGAGGTCTACCGTCCGTGGGGCTCCTACGACTCGGTGGACATGGGCGGGCGCTTCCAGGTCAAGCACATCTCGGTCAAGCCGGGCGCGTGCCTGTCCCTGCAGATGCACCACCACCGCGCCGAACACTGGATCGTGGTCAGCGGCACCGCCGAAGTCACCTGCGACGAAAACGTGTTCCTGCTCACCGAAAACCAGTCCACCTACATCCCGATCGCCTCGGTGCACCGCCTGCGCAACCCGGGCAAGATCCCGCTGGAGATCATCGAAGTGCAATCGGGCAGCTACCTGGGCGAAGACGACATCGAGCGCTTCGAAGACATCTACGGCCGCTCCACTCCGGTGGAACGTGGCGTCGCGGTGAAAACCATCGCCCAGTAACCACAGCGACAAGTTTCAAGCGGCAAGCTGCAAGTAAAAGCAGGAAGTCGTTGTCAGCAAGTCCTTGCCCCCCGTCCGACCGACTGCGTCCCCTATCCGCAGGCGGTTGGGCGGGGGCTTTTTTATGCCCGCGCGCCTCTCGAATGCTCACATCCCTGTAGCCGCTGCCGAGCCCTGGCGAGGCTGCGATAGGACCGAAGGTCCTCCAGCGATCTCAAGACCCTGCGCCCGCTGCGCGGTCGATCGCAGCCTCGCCAGGGCTCGGCAGCGGCTACAGGGATAGGCGTTCAGCCATTCCTACGAGACATTTAGAAAGCGCCGCCGGGCGTTTCAGATAGCTCTCAACGACTTCATCCATGCAGCTCATTAGGGTTTCGGGAGGTAAAGACACATAGCGAAAACAGCGATGGGGCAGCGGATACACACACAAGAAAAGGCAACCGAAAGTGCTGCCTGCACCGACCATGGTGCCTGCCACAGCCACGGGACAAAGACCGATGGCTGAGCAACCCTCCGGCAACAAATACACCACCGATTCCCGTGGCGAACCGACCCCGATGCCTCATGTGCTGCGCCCTGCCAACCCGAATCCTCCGCTGCCGGGTGCACGGATAAAGAACACCTCGATACTGACCACGCCTCAAGGCCTAGACGCTCCTGCGAAACCCTCACAGGTCCAGCCCTCTACACCTGTCGCCCCCGGCTTCTACATCGTGCCCCGGAGCATGCCGCTGAGCGAGTTGCAGCGCCACCTGTTCGACAGCCCCTCACCCGGCGTCCTGGCCAAATACCTGGCCCTCAATCCAGGCCTTGGCGATACGGTCAAAGCCGGCAGCCTGATCGTACTCAGCGATCCGGCCAACCACGCCTGCACCTACGAGGAAGCGCAACTCATGCTCGCCGCCGAGCAGGTCAGGATCGCTCTCGCCCCCCTGACACCCGAAGCCGCCGACTTCATGGTTCGCCATCAGGCCGAGATCGCCGGCTTCACCAGCCAGGCCTCGACCTGGCTGGGCATCGGCACCTCGGTGCTGGGCAAACACCTGGACAAACTACGCGAGACCTTGCAAGACATGGAACGCCTGCATCAGGACAGCTACCGCCAACACGGCCACCTCAGATCCCCCGAATTCCTCGCCCGCCGCCGGCGCCTGTTGGCGCAGCTGGACGCGCAACTGCTGAACTCCACCCGCCTGCGCGGCTACACGCCCCTGGGCGACCACCCCAAACTGAAAACCGCCCTCGGCCTCTCCAGCCGCAGCCTGGTACACCATTGGAACAAAGCCGGCGCCCCCGGCCAGATCCCGGGATACGCCACCCACGTGAACGCCGTCAGCCGCGCGGCGAAGTACATGCAGACGGGTGGGTACATCGGCATTGCGATTGGCGGAGTGTCGTCGGCGTTGAGGATTCAGGAGGTTTGTCAGGCGGGTTCGGGTGATGAGAGTTGCAGGAAGGTGATGTTTACTGAGACGGGGAAGTTTGCGGGCTCAACATTAGGAGGAAGCATGGGAGCGCATGTTGGATATGCAGGCCGCGGTTTTGTATGCGCGGCGCTCGGGGCTTCTACCGGGGTAGGTGGAGTCATATGCACAGCAGTCCTGATAGGAACTGGTGCGTGGCTAGGTACAAATATCGGTGATGATTTTGGAGAAAACGCAGGCCAGATTCTTTACGAGAATACGCTGCAATGATGGGACAAGCGTTTTGGAGTTCCTGGCTCGCTTTTGGACTTTTGATATGTCCGATTCTGTTATGCGCTGTAAGTCTCGCGTACAGCTACTATCTGAGCCGACGCTACCTGAGGGAAATGTTGGAGGCCCTGCAGCGGAGTAAATACTTCTATCGATGGACTGAAAGGCTTCAATATCAGGGATGGTTCGAGCACTTTCTGATGTCTGCCAGTGTTCGAGGAATGATGTTCTGCCCCGGCCCTGGACTACGTAGAGGGTTACTTTCACCGGAGGATGTACACAACTTCCCCCCCCGACTCAAACGCCTTCTGAGCATACAGAACAGATTGGACGGTATTCTTTTCGTCTGGTCCGCAATCATGTATGCGTTGCTGAAGTTGACGGGCTGACGATGCACACGCTCCCTCCGCTAATCGCCCTTATTCTGACTGGAGGCTTGCTTTTGCTTGCCCTCATCAGTCTCCTCTTCAGCTACTACATGAGTCGACGCTACCTCGACGGGATGCTGGGTGCGCTAAAGGGGAGTAACTATTTCGCAGGCTGGGCAACCTACCTGCCTCGCCAGGGATGGCATCCTCGCTATCTGATGTTCGCGAAACTCAGGGGCATGATGTTCTGGCCTGGGCCGGGAATACGCAGGGGGATAATTTCCCCAGACGATGTGCGCAACTTCCCACCGCAGTACAAGCGCCTTTTAAAAACACAGAACGTGCTCGATGGCGTGATTGTCGTGTGGGGCACATTTGTGTACCTGCTGATAAAGCTTTAGTCATTCATCTGCAACCACTGACCAGTGCACCTTCCCAACTATCCATGGAAAGCTTTTATGCATGCACAAGATCTTTGCGAACAGACATCGCCATGACAGGGCAACAATTCTGGCATTCCTGGCTCGCCTTCATCCTTTTGTTATGTCCATTGTTGCTGGCCGTGACAAACCTCTCCTTCAGCTACTACCTAAGCCGGCGATACCTGAAAGAGATGCTGGAAGCCCTGCGGAGAAGCCAGCACTTTTATCGCTGGACCGACAGCCTTCCTCACGAGGGACGGTTCACGCATTTTCTAATGTTAGCCGCCGTTCGAGGATCGATGCTTTGGCCTGGCCCTGCGGTTCGCAGAGGCTTTCTTTCCTCGGAAGACATAGGCAACTTCCCTTCCCATCTTCAGCGCCTGCTGACCATCAGAAACTGGATGGATGTCGTGCTTCTGGTCTGGGGTTCGATCATGTATACGCTGTTGAAACTGACTAAGCACTGACGTGGCGCGCGGGTACGGATGCAGTAGCACTGTCACAGCACCTTCCAGCTGGCTGTGGTTCCTATCCGCAGCCGGCTGGACGGGGGATTCTTTTGTGCCCTGGCGAGGCCCACCGACCTAGTTCATGAACAGTGGCAAATACCCCAGCTCCACCAGCTTGATATCGATCTCCGCCACTCGCTGGACATCAGCCCGTTTGCCCTCATCCATCACCTGTGGACAACTCACGATCAGCGTGCCGCGTTTTGGAATGTCGATGAGCTGGTCGGCGCTCGGAAAATCCCCGGCCCGCAACACGTGTGGACAAAACCCGACCCAGCCGACGGTCTGCCGGTCCTTGAACACCTTGGTGCGCAAATAGTGGTCTTTTGGCGCCAGCACACACCAGTCAAGTTCAGGCCACAGTTCAACGGCCAACTGAATCACCCTGATCACTATCGGTCTCACATCGGGAATGGCTGCCACAAGCGCCCCGCCATCTTCGAAGCGCATGCTGGCGACTGAGTCCAGGTCGTGGGCGTTGTAATGAAAGGCCAACCCACCCTTGAGGGGATCATCCAGGCCATTCCACACGGAAAACTGCAACTTCGTGGGGAAGTCGTCGTTATGGTTGCTCCGCGCTTCTTCACGCAGGTACTCGAAGTCGTCATTGATCCGCTTGCGCAGCGACTCCTCCCTGGAACCGGCCTGCAGATACCAGTCCTGCAACAGAGGATGAATCTCGCCAAGGCCCTGGAAAAAGCGCTCGGCTCTTTCCAGCTGCTCCTCATGCGGGACCGCGGAGATCTTCTGTTTGTCGAAACGCAGAACGAATGAAAATTTTCTGAACAAGCGCTCGTCCTCAGTCAGGCTTCAAAAACACGGTCGGGATTTTCACGGCGGTACTCATCCCACTCTTTCTGCTCTTTTGCACGTTGCTTGATGTACTCATCATGATCCTTGGTGCCCGGCATCGGGTTCCAGTAGGCGGTCAGGTTGGTAAGCCCCTTCTCTGCGTACTGTTCGGCACAATACTCATAGACCACCCTTTGCAGGAAATGCCATTCCACCGAAACCGGTGGGCTGGGCCGGGCTTTCAGGGAATGTATCTCGGCCGGGGTAATCAGGGTTTTCTCCACATTGGCCCAGGGGCGCGGCAGCCCGATAAGCGGAATGAACATGAACGCATAATTGGCCTTGGCTTCCAGCAAGGTGCAACGCGGTTTGTCGAAACCATCCCACCAGGTATTGTTCCACCACCACTCGTAGGGCGTCGGGAAAGCAGTCACCCACGCCTGATAGAGCGCGGACTGGGCGGACATACTATGACCTTTGCCGTTATTGGGTATCGTCATGGTCCCCTGCTCGGGGGGGCATTTCACACAGTCCTTGTCCCGCTTGGCCTTGCAGTCGCGCTCGGCTTCCCGAGTCCGTTCAGCGGTCGTCGGAGGCGCATCCACCCTGGGTTTTGCCTGGGGTTGCGTCTGCGGCAAAGGGACGGGCTGCGGGATTGGCCGGGGCGCCGGCAGTGGCTGAGTGGGCCTGGGCGTCGGCATCGGCATTGGCCGTGGAGGGGGCATCGGCAGCCTGGGAGTCGGGGTTGGAATCTCGAATGGTAAACGTGGCCCCAAGCGAGGCGTCATGCGTAGAGCCATGGGCCCTGTGCTTGGCAGAATCCCCAATCCACTCATGGTCGAATCTCCCCGACGGCTTGCATGTCCCGCCAGTGCTGCATGTTCATCCTGAACACCACGATATCCTCGTAATCCTCGAACCGCCGCTCGGGGCTATCCGCTACAGGCCTGTTCATGAACTCGATAAAGGCCGGCTGCTTGTCAAAGTCGGTAAAGGTCAATCCATGCCGCAGAAAATGCTCGACGGACTCGGGCTCCCTGATGCCAAAACCCCACGCACGCTCACGCAGGTCTTTCAACATCTGCAAAGCCGGCATCAGCCCCTTTCTGGACAACCACTCAGGGTTCTCTTGCTGTACTTCCAGTAACAGCCGCTCAAATACTTCGTTCTGACGAATGTCATCCAGTTGTGAAAGCTGTTCGGTACTCAACTCAAGCATGTTGCTCCCCCACTTGCTCGACGCCGTAGCTGAGATAGCAACCTTGCAGGGGTTGCCAGACCAGCCAGTCCTGGACATGACGCATGAGCTGCTGGATCTGGGAGGGTGATATCACCTTGTCCAGCGCACGCCTGACCTCAGGACTGTAGTAACGAAACAGTGCTCGACGCCCATCCGGCATTTGGCTGAACAACAGGTCCTGGTGATAGTCGCGCAGGGTTTCGAACGGCTGATCACTCCAAAGCCAGGAAACCATCGGTGCCTGCTGGTCTCGTGTAACCAGCCAATTGCCGAATGCCCCGCGCAAACCGCTCCTGGAGTCAGGAAACTCAACCAGTACCGGGCCGGCATGGCGAATTTCATCCAGTGCGCCAGCGCTCAGGAGCCAGTGAAAACGGATGCTGTCGTCCGCCTCTTCAAGGCGTTTGTTCAACGTCAGATAGCGGGCACCATCGATAAGGGCAAGCAGTCTGGACGATGACCCGGAGGGCTCCGAGAGCCGCCAGAACAAGGAGCCGACACGCCTCATGCGCTGCTCCCCAGGGCTTCCAGCGGTACAAAGGTCTGATTGCGCTGAGCGGCCAGCAGCAGGCACTTCAAACATAATCCGGGCACGGAGGGGAATGCGGCTACTGCGGAAGACGCCGCACCGCCGCCACTGTTGCCGATGATGATCGTCCCCGAACCACCCACAATCACATTGCCGTGACTGCCCAGGGAACCCAGGACAGCGACCGGCTTTCCGTTGATCAGTACGTTGGGAATGACATTGGCGTTCAATGCTGAACCGCAAGCCGTCGGGTCACCTTCCCGTGCGACGGGCAGGTGATCAAAGAGGACATCAGGCGAGCCACTGGTAATCGGATTGGTACCGTGGCCAGGCAAAGGACAGACGGTTGGATCTCCAACGCGCGCGGCAGGTTTCCCAGACATTTCAACTTCCCTATCGAAACTGGCGAGAAAACCGACTCTGCCGAATGCTCAAAAAACATACAATCAACAATCCTTTTCAAAGTTTTTCCGAACAACAGTGATCCCGGTCTCCTCCCCCCGATAAGTCACCAGGGGGCTCAGTCCCGGGATCAGGGTTGGTCAATCCCACCTACGCTTAGGTAGGATGGCTGCACTATTTCCCCCGAGGTTCACCTCATGTTCATCGGCGTTCTGCTGGTTATCACCTGGCTGATCCTGCTGGTCCGCTACCCCGCCAAGGCCTTGCCGGTGTCCATGGCCGCCGCTGTCGGCCTGGGCCTGGTGGCGGTGTGGGTGGTCTGGATGGATAACCGCGAAGCCCAGCAACTGGCGCGCCTGGAATTGCGCATCAGCTACGCCCCCGAGCATTGCCCGGCGGATCGCCCGCTGCTGTTGAAGATGAACAACGGCAACGATGTGCCGCTGACCGAACTGCGCTGGCGCGTCGCCGCCTATGCGCCGGGCGACACGGTAAACCTGGCCGACAACCAGTACAGCGCCCCGCGTTATCGCGGCCCCGGCGAGTTGCAGGCCGGCGCCAATTGGGAAGACTGCCTGCCCCTGCCGCCGCTGCGCCCCGGCTATCGCCCGCAAACCCTGGAGTTTCGCGCCGAGCGCTTGCAGGGTAGTTTCTCCGACTGATTCCCCCTTCCCTCTTTTTGCACAAGGACCGCGCCATGCCCGTTGCGCTGATCACCGGTTGTTCCAGCGGCATCGGCCGCGCCCTGGCGGATACTTTCAAGGCCGCCGGCTTCACCGTCCTGCCCACCGCCCGCAGGGCCGAAGACGTGGCCATGCTGCAAGCCGCGGGTTTCAACGCGGTGCAACTGGACGTCAACGATGGGCCGGCGCTCACCGCCCTGGGCGAGCGCATCAACCAGCAACACGGCGGCCTCGACCTGCTGATCAACAACGCCGGCTACGGCGCCATGGGCCCGCTGCTGGATGGCGGTGTCGAGGCCATGCAGCGGCAGTTCGAAACCAATGTGTTCGCCCTGGTCGGCGTGACCCGGGCGATGTTTCCAGTGCTGCGCCGCAGCCGCGGGCTGGTGGTGAATATCGGCAGCGTGTCGGGCGTCCTGGTCACGCCTTTTGCCGGTGCCTACTGCGCCTCCAAGGCGGCGGTGCATGCCTTGAGCGATGCGTTGCGCATGGAACTGGCGCCGTTCGGCATCCGCGTGATGGAGGTCCAGCCCGGCGCCATCGCCTCGAGCTTCGCCAAGAATGCCGGGCATCAAGCCGAGCAACTGCTCACCGAACAATCGCCCTGGTGGCCGCTGCGCGAAGGCATCCGCGCACGGGCCCGGGCCTCACAGGACCACCCGACACCCGCCAACGAATTTGCCGCCAGGCTGCTCAAGGCGGTGCAGCAGGACAAGCCTGCGCGTCTGGTTCGGATTGGTAATGGCAGCCGCGCATTGCCCTTGATGGCCAGCCTGTTGCCCAGAGGCTTGCTGGACAAGGTGCTGATGAAGCGTTTTGGCCTGGGTGCAAAGCTGTGACGGTCGATCACCGGTAGCGAAATGTCGCCCGGCCGTTTCCACAGGTTCCAGAAAACGTCTTTTAGTAGCCAGTATCACAGACACCGCGGTTCAGGTTGTGCCCATCCCCAATCCCAGTAGAATGCGCGCACTCGAGGCCTCCAGGGCCTCGATCAGGCCGCATGGATCGCTGGCGCACCGCTGAAACTCCCCTTCTTCCATGCTCGCTGCCATTCAATCGTCGATCAGGGAATATCCATTGAAACCTCAACACCTGCTGCCGCTGGCCTTGGCCACTGTATTGATCGGCTGCGCGCCGTCGCCAGACGAGGAGCTGAACGCCACCCTGCCCCAGCTCAGTCTCAAGGAGCTGTTGCCGCAAGCCGTCGCCAACGAGTACTGCAACCCCAAGCTGGACAGCGATCTGCTGTATGGCATCGGCTACCAGCTGTACAACGACGACAAACCCGAGCAAGCCCGCAGTTGCCTGATCATGGCCGCACCCACCCACGACCGGGCCCTGTGTTATCTAGCGAGCATCGCGGAACAGGACAGCAGCAAGGACAGCGCCGAGCGCGACCGCGAAGCCTTCGGCTACATGGCCTATTCCGCGGTGAAGAATGACGCCTGCGCCGAGTTCGGCATGTTCCAGAACTTCACCTACGGCATGCGCGGGCAGACCCCGGACAGCGACCTGGGCCTGCGCTGGCTGGAGCGTTCCGCGCGTCACGGCGATGCGGATGCGCAACAGACCCTGGTGCGTCTGCACAGCAACAAGGGCAATCTGCCGCTGGCCTACAGCTGGGCCAAGGTCCTCGATGACCAGGCACAGATCGACACCCTGAAACAACGGATGAACCCGCAGCAAATCAGCGAAGGCGAACAAGGCTTCGAGCAACTGGGCAAGATCGTCACCAGCAAGGACGCCGTGCGCAAAGAGGCCCGCGAGGAGAACATCGCGGTGTACTCGGCGAACATCCATATGGAATACCCCGAGACCTTCAAGGGCCTGTCGGTGGCCGAGCGTCATGCGCTCATGGAGCAGGCCGTGGCCACGGTGAGCGCCCGTCCCGAGTTCAGCACCCGTGGCCAGCTTTACGCCTATGTGATCATCGCGCGGCAGGCCCAGTTGAAGCAGGCCGGCGTCGATGTACTGCAGAACCCGCAGATTGTCGAGCTGCTCAGCGATACCGAGCTGCAAGTGAGTGAGGCGGTAAAGAAGGCCGACGTGATCCTCGGCCAGGCCGCCCTGTAACAGCGGGAACACCGCCGGCCGCGCCTACAGGGGCCTTATACATGGCCGCCGTCTTGTAGGTGCCAGCTCCTACAAGGGGGCGCGGTCAGGTTGTTCACCCAGCTGATGAAGCGTTTCGGATTAAGCGCCAGGCTCTGAGCATTCAACGCCGGCCATCACGCGCATGACACCGTTGTATGCCGCGCCGATGCCCGTAGAATGCCCGCACTCCAATCGCAGGGAAGCGGCACCTCAAGCACGGAACGGCTGCACCCCGCCCCTGCTCATGCCCTCTTGGCGTCCTCCCTTTACCAGTGAACCTCAGGGACTCTCCATTGAAATGTCGTAGCCTGCTGCCCTTGGCCATCTTCACTCTGCTGCTGGGCTGCGATGCCTCGTCGCCGGACGAAAAACTCAATAATTCCCTGCCGGACCTGAGCCTCGAGCAGATCCTGCCCAAGGTCGAGGCCAACCTGTACTGCACGCCGGAGATGGACAGCGAATTGCTGCTCGGCCTCGGCATCCGACTGATCGATGAGGACGAGGTACTGTATGGCGCAGGCCGTACCTTGCTGGCGAGCAAGGAAATAAAAATGGCCCGCAGCTGCCTGATCATGGCCGCCCCCCGCTACACCACGAGCTTGTGCATCCTGGGCAAGATTGTCGGCGCCAGGCAAAACAACTATGACAAAAGCGAAGCCTTCAACTACATCGCCTACGCCGCCAAGCACAATGAATCCTGCGCGGAAGCAGGCCTGTACGACATCTACAGCGTTGGCAAGCTGGGCCAGCCACCGAACAAGGAATTGGCCATGGGCTGGCTTGAGCGCGCCGCTCGGCACGGCGACCAGGACGCGCAACAGGACATGGTGCGCTGGAGCAGCGAACAGGACCATTTCCCGGTGGCCTATGCCTGGGCCAGGGTCCTGAATGAGGCAAAAACAATCGAGGCCGTGCAGCGCAAAATGAGCCCTCAGCAAATGGCCGAGGGCGAGCAGCACTACACCCGGCTGCTCAGCCAACTCACCCCCGAAAAGGATATTGAGCAGGCGCTGCGCAAGGACCTCATCGCCCTGAGCTCAGGGGATCTGTACTACAGCCACCCGGAGGTATTCGAGGGCATGTCCCCTGTGCAACGGCATGCTTTCGTGGCCCAGTTGGTGGACATGCTGGACCTCTACCCGAAGTTCCACACGCGAGGCCAAGTGGTGGCCTACGCCTTGATTTCCCGCCTTGTGCAAAGTACCGGGCCGGCCGTGGACCTGTGGCAGGACCCGGCACTGCATGCCTTGCTGGTCAATGATGACCTGAGCGTGGAAGAGACCGTGGCCAAGGCCAAAACCATCCTGGCCAAGCGCAAGCCATAACTGGAGCGGCTGGCGCTACTCCTCTTGAAGCCGCCGCCGAGGTGTCGCGCGCGCAAGGCCCGAGGGCCATCTGCTGCGGCTAAACAGGTGCTGCGGTTTCGGTTGTACGCCCTCTCAAACCCAGTAGAATCCCCGGCCTTGAGCGCCCGCGCTCAAGCAGCATGGAATCGCTGGCGTCGACACTGAAGCACGGAACTGCTCAAGCTCCCTCTCTCCCGTCCTGTCCCTGCGTCATTCCATGCGCCTCTTCATTCAATCGCAGATCAGGGAATATCCATTGAAATTGTTCAACGTGCTGCCACTGGCATTGGCTGTCTTGCTGGCGGCCTGCGCCACCACGGCTCCGGAAAAGACCGAGCCGAAAATCCCCGAGCTGAATGACACCCTGCCCAAGCTGACGCTGGAAAGCGTCTTGCCCAAGGTCAGCGCCAACGAGTACTGCAACCCGGCCATGGACGCCGATGTGCTGTACGGCGCCGGTTACAAGCTGTACGAGGCCGAGGACTTCAAGAGCGCCAAGAGCTGCTTCGCCATGGCCGCGCCGAACTACACCCGGGCCTTCTGCTACCTGTCCACCAGCACCGATCAGGAAACGGACAGACCCAAGGCCGAGCGCGACCGCGAGTCCTTCAACTACATCGCCTACTCGGCGTCGCAGAACGATTGGTGCGCCGAGTACGGCATGTACGCCACCTACTGGTTCGGCGACAAGGACATCCCTCAAGACAAGCACCTGGCCGTCCGCTGGCTGGAGCGCTCGGCCCTGCATGGCAACCCGGAACCGCAGCAGAGCCTGGCCGACGCCGCCGAAGAGTCTGGCGACCTGGTGAAGGCCTATGCCTGGCTGAAGGTCATCGATAACACCGAAGACACCAGCCAGCTGGATGCCTTGAAAGGCAAGATGAGCCCGGAACAACTGGCCGAAGGCGAACAACGCTTCAGCGAGCTGAAGGCGCGCGTGACCAGCAAGCAGGTGATGTACGACGAGGCGCGGGCTGAGGAGGTGGCCATTTTCTCGGCCGAGATCCATTTCGATATCCCCGACCTGTTCAAGGGCATGACGACGGCCGAGCGCCAGGCCTTTGTCAAAGCGGCCATCGCCAAGGCCCGGGACAGCGGCAAGTTCGATCTGCATTACGCGGTGACCCAGTACATCATCGTCTCGCGCCTGGCCCAGCAGCGTTACCCCGGCGTCGACGTACTGCAGAACCCGAAGCTGGTGGCCGCCATCAACCACGTTAACGACGGCTTGGAAGCCACGGCGAAGAAGTCCCTGGCGATCATGCAGAAAAGCTACAAGTAACCCTCGCTCTCCGGCGCGCTAGCGCCTGGTCGCCCGCCGTCTCCCGCAAGATATTGTGGGAGACGGCTCGCCAGAGATGCCGTGCAGGCACGCCCGGCAGCGGCCCGATCACTGCGCCTCCCCGCCCTCCTTCACCACCACGGTGCAGGTAATCCCCGCCGCCAGCAGCACACCCTCAGGCACTTCATCGATATGGATGCGCACCGGCACACGCTGGGCCAGGCGTACCCAGTTGAAGGTCGGGTTGACGTCGGCGACCAGCTCGCGGCTTTCCGGGTTGTCGCGGTCGTAGATGCCGCGGGAAATACTCTCCACATGGCCCTTGAGCACCTCGCCGCTCATCAGCTGCATATCGGCCTTATCGCCGACGCGCACATGGGGCAGCTTGGTCTCCTCGAAGAAGCCGTAGACCCAGAACGAATGCATGTCGACCACCGCCATCTTCGGCTCGCCGATGCGCGCATAGTCGCCGCGGTGCACGTTGAGGTTGGTGACGTAGCCGTCCACCGCGGC
This sequence comes from Pseudomonas sp. GW531-T4, assembly GCF_017349615.1. Lineage (NCBI taxonomy): Bacteria > Pseudomonadati > Pseudomonadota > Gammaproteobacteria > Pseudomonadales > Pseudomonadaceae > Pseudomonas > Pseudomonas sp. GW531-T4. The sequence continues at coordinate 30,280 of NZ_JACMZT010000024.1, read as the reverse complement.
GCGCACCTGGGTGCGCTTGAGGTTGAGTTCCGCGGCCTCCAGCTGGGCCTGGGCCTGCTGGTAGTCGGCCAGGGCCGAGTCGGCGATGTTGCTGGCGTCGTCGCGGTTTTCCTTGGAGATCACCAGGTTGTCCAGGTCGGCGCGGCGGTGGGCGTTGACCTTGCGCATCTCCCAGGTGGCCTTTCTCGAAGCCACCAGCGACTGCGCCTGCTTGACCGCGATCTGGTAATGCTCGGGGTCGATCTGCATCAGCAGGTCGCCCTTTTTCACCAGCTGGTTGTCGCGCACCGGCACGTCCACCACTTCCCCGGTGACGTCGGCGGCGACGTTGATGATGTCGGCGCGCACCCGGCCGTCGCGGGTCCACGGCGTGTTCATGTAATGCACCCACAGGGTGCGGCCGATCCACAGGGCCAGGGCCAGCACCAGCAGGGTCGCGAGCAGGCTGAAAAACTTTTTCATCGTGGGACTCTCAACGGTAAACAGTGAGCGCCATGGCGCCGAACAGACAGCAGAACAGGCTCAGGCGCAGCAGCGCCGGGTGCCAGAAAAAACGGTACAGGTCATAACCCGAAATGAAGCGGTCCAGGGCCCAGGCCAGGGCCGCGGCAATGAAGAACATCAGGGTCATGGTCGGCATGTACACGCCGTGGAAGGCGATTTCACGAGGCATGTTCAAGTCCTTGGAGCGGGGCCTGTACGGCTGGCGGCGCGGCATAGGCGGCCAGCGGCGATTGCGGGTCGAGCAATGAGCTGCGGATGAAGTGCAGGTAGCTCTTCACCCGGCGCAACACCGAGGTATCGAAGTGCGGGGCGAAGGGTTCGTCGCTGGCCTGGACCCGGCTGATGGCGTGATCTACCGCGACCAGCGCGCGCTCCAGGTTGCTCTGGCCCGGTTGCAGGAACAGCCGCACCAACGAGCGGCCCATCACCCGGATCGCCTGGCGCCATGGCTGGGATTCGGCATAGGCCGGGTGCACCGGGAGGATCGCCTGCTCCTTGCGCAGCTCGATGATGGCGTGCCCCACCTCCAGCACCACGAACATCCAGCGCAGCAGCTCGCGCTGCACCTGCGGCTGCCCCGCCGCCAGGCCATAGGCCTGGTGCAGCAGGTCGCGGGTGCGGCTTTCGAAGCTCGACGCCAGGCCCTTGAGCTTGCCGCTGATGGCGTACACCACCTGGCCGCGCAGGTCCTGCTCCAGGCGGCGCCACAACCAGCGGCTGTTGGGCGGCAGGATGATCGCCCCGGCGGCGGCACAGACCAGCATGCCCATGATCATGGCGATGTAGTCGTTGATGAAGGCGTAGGGGTTGTAGACGGTCAGGTTGTCCGGCACCGAACCGGTGCTGAAAAAGATCAGCAACCCCAGGCCCACGCCAGCGTACTGCGGGCGTGAAGCGAGGAACGAACCAAGCACGATCACCGGCGCCAGCATCACGCACAGCAGCGGAAAACCGTCGATCCAGGGGAACACGAAGAACATCTCGACGAAGCCGACCACGGCCCCGATCAAGGTGCCGCAGGCCATCTGGAAGGCCATGCGTTTCGGGTTCGGCGTCGCCGCCGAGAGACCGACGGTGGCCGCCGCGATCAGGGTCATGGTGGCGCCGCTGGGCCAGGCGGTGGCGACCCAGTAACTGCCGAGCACGATCAGGATGAACGAGGCGCGGATCCCCGAGGCGGCCGAGGCCAGCCAGTTGGTCTGCGGGGTGAAGGGCTCGTCCCAGCGCTCGCGCTCGTGGCTGTGTTCGGCCAGGGACGCGTGGGTCTGGGCATAGCTGTGCAACTCGTCGACGAAGCGATAGAGCAGCTCATAGGCGGTGTGGAAATCCAGCTGCTCGGCATCGCTCGGTTCGTGCTCCTGGAACAGCGCGCGCATGCTGCGCACCCGCGCCGGCAGCTCGGCCTTGTAGCTTGCCAGTTGCTCGGCCAGGCGCGCGGCATCGGGGCTGGTCAGGGCGCGGCCGGAGAAACCGTCCAGCAGTTCGGCGAGGTCCTGCAACCCGGGTTTGGTCGCCGCCAGCACATACTCGGCGGCGCTGCCGCGCAGGCGCTCGAGCAACTGATGCAGGGCGTTGAAGCGGGTGGTGATGCCCATGAACTCGCTGTTCAAACGGCTCAGGCGGCCGTTGCGCCGGCGCATGTGCGGGTCTTCGAACACCGTGACGCTGCGCAGGCCTTCCAGGCCCACCGCTTCGGCGATGAAGCGCACGTTGCCGCTCTCGAACGCATCGCGCTGGCTGCGGCCACGCAAACCGTCGGTGACGAACAGGGCGAACACCCCGAAGCGCTGGTACAAGGCGTTGCGCATCGCCGCGCTGGCGGTCTGCGGCAGGATCGCAGCGCTGACCAGGGTCGAGCAGAGAATCCCCAGGGAGATTTCCAGCACCCGCCACACCGCCGCCATAAAGGCCCCGTCCGGATGGGCCAGGGCCGGCAAGCCGACCATCGCCGCGGTGTAGCCGGCAAGCACGAAGCCATAGGCGCGGAAGTTGCGATAACGGGCGGCGCCGGCCGAGCAGATGCCGACCCAGATCGCCAGCGAACCGAGGAACAGTTCGGTGTTCTGGGCGAACAGGGCGATCAGCGCCACCATCACCGTCGACCCGGCCAGGGTGCCGAGAAAGCGATAGAAGCTCTTGGCGAACACCTGGCCGCTCTGCGGCTGCATGACGATGAACACGGTGATCATCGCCGTGCGCGGTTGCGGCAGCTCCAGGCGCATGGCCAGCCACAGGGTGAGGAACGCGGCGGCCAGGACCTTGAAGATATAGACCCAGGTCACGCCGTCGCTGCGTGCCCAGTCGAAGAAGCCCCGGCGCCATTCAAGGGAGTACAGCCAGCGCAAGGGTGCAGGCAAGGAAGTCATGGGTCTTACTCAGTGATCAGCACTTGGGGGTCGGCTTTTAATGGCCAGCTCTTAATGATCGAAGACAGCCAGCGCCGCCGGGGTCTTGCTCGGTTGGGTCTTGCTGTCCTCGGGCACATCCCGGCCCGCCTCCAGGCCGCCACCCAGGGCCGTCACCAGCTCGGCATGGGCGCTCAGGCGCGCGGCCTGGACCTGCTGCTGGACCTGTTGCTGGCGGAACAGCATGCCCTGGGCATTGAGCACATTGAGGTAGTCGGTGAGGCCACGCTGGAAGGCGACCATGGCGATGTCGTAAGTCTTCTGCGCCGACGCCACCGACTCGGCGGCGAACTCGGCCTGCTTGTCCATGGACTCGCGGCGGATCAACTGGTCGGAGATGTTCTTCAGGGCGTTGACCAGGGTCTGGTTGTAGTGGGCCACGGCGATGTCGTAGCCGGCCGCGGCCTCGCCCAGTTCAGCGCGCAGGCGGCCGCCGTCGAAGATCGGCAGGCTGATGGCCGGGCCGACGTTGTAATTGAGCTTCTTGCCGGTGAGGAACTCCAGCGCCCCGCCGCCGGTGGCCATGTAGCCAAGGCTGCCCACCAGATCGACGTTGGGGTAGAAGCCAGCGTGGGCGACATCGATGCCGCGCGCCTGGGCCGCCACCTGCCAGCGGCTGGCGACCACGTCCGGACGCTGGCCGAGCAGTTCAGCGGGCAGCGCCGACGGCAATTTCAGCGGCGCGGCCAGGGACAGGCTCGGCCGTTGCAACTGCGCGCCCGCCCCCGGTCCCTTGCCGGCCAGGGCGGCGATCTGGTTGCGACCCAGGGCGATTTCTTCGTCCAGGGCATCCAGCTGGCGATGGGTTTCCGGCAGCGGGGTCTGCGCCTGGCTGACTTCGAAGTGGGTGCCGATGCCGCCGGCCAGGCGCTTTTGCGCCAGTTCGAGAATCTGTTCCTGCTGTTTCAGGGTCGCCAGGACGATGTCGCGCTGGGCGTATTGCAGCGACAGCTGGATATAGGCGCGCACGACATTGTTCTGCAGTTCCAGCTGGGCCTGGCGCGCCTCGGCGGCGCTCATGTGCGCCAGGTCCACGGCGCGCTCGCTGGCATTGCTTTCCCGGCCCCAGAGGTCGAGGGCATAGCTGAAGCCGAGCGCGGCGTTGTTGTCCCAGGTGGTGCTGTTGGCCAGCTCGCCCGGGCCATAGAACTGGTCGGTGGGCCAGTTGTGGCGCTTGAGGGTGGCGTCGCCCTTGATCTGCAGCGACTCGGCCGACTCGGCGATGCCGGCCATGGCACGCGCCTGGCGTACCCGGGCGGCGGACATGGCCATGCTCGGGCTGCCCTGCACGGCCAGGTTCACCCACTGGTTCAACTGCGCATCGCCATAGGCCTGCCACCACTGGGCGGTGGGCCAGCGGGCGTCGCGCGCGGCGCTCTGGATCGCCTCGTCGGTGGCCAGTGTATTGGCCGGTAGTGCCTTGCCTTGCGGGGCAATGCCCCCGGTTCCGATGCAGCCGCTGATTGCTAACGATAAAGCCCAAACACTGAGAGTCTTCAGCTCTCTGCTGATGCGACGCGGCACTGCTGCGAATTCCTGAAATAGGGAGAAGGCGGATCCCTGTAGGAGCGAGCTTGCTCGCGAGACGGTGTCACTGACCCACCGCATTGCACGGGGCTCCGGCAGCCGGCCCCTACAGATCGGCGCAATTCTAGGCGGCGGGCTTTGCGGCGATAAGCTGGGATTCCTGTGAATCTTTATTACCGTTCGCGCGATAATCCCTTGGTGGAATAGCCAACAATCTGTTACTTCGTGTCACAATTTGCCATCTCCCGAGAGAGCACCCCATGGACACTTTGCAAAACATGCGCGCCTTCAGTTGTGTCGCCGAAGCCGGCAGCTTCACCGCCGCCGCCGTCCAGCTCGACACCACCACGGCCAACGTCTCGCGCGCGGTCTCCAATCTGGAGGCCCATCTGCAAACCCGCCTGCTCAACCGCACCACTCGCCGCATCGCGCTCACGGAGGCCGGCAAGCGCTACCTGCTGCGCTGCGAGCAGATCCTGGCCTATGTCGAAGAAGCCGAGGCCGAGGCCAGCGACGCCCACGCGCGCCCGTCCGGGCAGCTGAAAGTGCACACCATGACCGGCATCGGCCAGCACTATGTGATCGACGCCATCGCCCGGTACCGCAAGTCGCACCCGGACGTGACCTTCGACCTGACCCTGGCCAACCGCGTGCCGGACCTGCTGGACGAGGGCTACGACGTGTCCATCGTGCTGGCCAGCGAACTGCCGGACTCGGGTTTCGTCTCCCAGCGCCTGGGCATCACCTACAGCATCGTCTGCGCCTCGCCGGCCTACGTGAAAGCCAATGGCTGCCCGAGCAGCCCCAGCGACCTGTCGAACCATGCCTGCCTGCGCCTGGTGAGCCCGGTGATCGCCCTGGACAAATGGCTGTTCGACGGCCCCGAGGGCCAGGAAGGGGTCACGCTCAACGGCTCGCCGTTCCTGGTGAACTCCGCCGACGCGCTGAAAACCGCGATCACCAGCGGTATGGGCCTGGGCGTGCTGCCGGTGTACGCGGCCATCGAGGGCCTGCGCAACGGCACCCTGGTGCGGGTCATGCCCAAGTACCGCTCCCAGGAGCTGAACCTGTACGCCATCTACCCGTCGCGCCAGTACCTGGATGCCAAGATCAAGACCTGGGTCGAGTACCTGCGCAACACCCTGCCGGAGATTCTCGCCGCCCATCAGGCGGAGCTCGCGGCCTATGAACTGAGCGGCGGCCTCAGCGGCGTACGCCTGACCACTTGAGCCAAGCCCTTCGGGGCTTTGTCATGCTTCCCCCCTGTAGCCGCTGCCGCAGGCTGCGAAAGGTCCGCAAGACCTCCTGCGATCTCAAGAGCACGTCTCCTGCGGAGCCGATCGCAGCCTTTGGCAGCGGCTACAGTCGCAGAACCTTCTTGCCCTCACAGCCCTGTGCAGCCGCTACAAAAAGCCCGTGGGGAATGTTAGCTTGCTTGGCATTCTCCTCCGCCTGACGAGCTTTCCCGCGATGAAAAAGACCGTACTTGCCTTCAGCCGCATCACCCCGGACATGATCGAGCGCCTGCGCCAGGACTTCGAGGTGATAGTGCCCAACCCCAAGCTGGGCGATATCGGCGCGCAATTCAACGAAGCCCTGCCCCACGCCCACGGCCTGATCGGCGTCGGTCGCAAGCTGGGCCGTGCGCAACTGGAAAACGCCAGCCAGCTGGAAGTGGTCTCCAGTGTCTCGGTGGGCTACGACAACTATGACCTGGCCTACTTCAACGAACGCGGAATCATGCTCACCAACACCCCGGACGTGCTCACCGAAAGCACCGCCGACCTGGCCTTCGCCCTGCTGATGAGCAGCGCCCGGCGCGTCGCCGAACTGGACGCCTGGACCAAGGCCGGGCAATGGCAGGCCAGCGTCGGCGCACCGCTGTTCGGTTGCGATGTGCATGGCAAGACCCTGGGCATCGTCGGCATGGGCAATATCGGCGCGGCCATCGCCCGACGCGGTCGCCTGGGCTTCAACATGCCGGTGATCTACAGCGGCAACAGCCGCAAAACCGCGCTGGAACAGGAGCTGGGCGCGCAATTCCGTAGCCTCGAGCAGTTGCTGGCCGAAGCGGATTTCGTCTGCCTGGTGGTGCCGCTCAGCGAAAAGACCAAGCACCTGATCAGCCACCGCGAACTGGCGCTGATGAAGCCGAGCGCGATCCTGGTGAACATCTCCCGCGGTCCGGTAGTGGATGAACCAGCGCTGATCGAGGCCCTGCGCAACGGCACGATTCGCGGCGCCGGCCTGGATGTCTACGAGAAGGAACCGCTGGCCGAGTCGCCGCTGTTCCAGCTGAAAAACGCCGTGACCCTGCCGCATATCGGCTCGGCCACCCATGAAACCCGCGACGCCATGGCCAACCGCGCCCTGGCCAACCTGCGCAGCGCCCTGCTCGGCGAACGCCCGCAGGACCTGGTCAACCCGCAGGTGTGGAAAGGCTGAAACCCGCTGCTGTCCTCCGTAGGAGCGGCCGGTCGACGCTCGATTGCCCGCGATAGCGGTGTACCTGAGGCACCGCTATCGCGAGCAAGCTTCGCTCCTACAGAAGCTCTTCAAACCCTGCAGCAGCCGCGCTACCCATCAGGCGAGCCGGGGATCGCGGACGGCCAGCGGCTTGGGCTTGCGGAACACCAGCACGTTGCCCAGCATCACCAGGACCAGCCCGGCCAGCGCCGGGGCGGTCCATTGGTAACCTTCGGCGAAGGCCGAGACATTCAGCGCCACCACCGGGAACAGCACGGTGCAGTAGGCCGCCCGCTCCGGGCCCATGCGGCCGACCAGGGTCAGGTAGGCGGTGAAGCCGATCACCGAACCCGGGATCACCAGATACAGCAAGGAGCCGATGTAGCGCGCATTCCACTCCATATCGAAAGGGATGCCCTTGACCAGGCAATAAGCCGCCAGCATCGCCGCGCCATAGGCCATGCCCCAGGCGTTGGTGGTCAGCGGCTTGAGGCCGGCTTTCTGTTGCAGGCTGGACAACATGTTGCCCGCCGAGAAACACAAGGTGCCCAACAGCGCCAACCCCAGGCCGAGCAGGGTTTGCGGGCTGGCGCTATGGCCGGCCAGTTCCGGCCAGAACAGCAGGCCCAGCCCCAGCAGCCCCAGCGCCCCGCCCAGCAGTACGTTGCGGGCGATTTTCTGGGCGAAGAACACCCGGGCATTCAGGGCGTTCCACAGGGTCGCAGTGGAAAACACCACCGCCACCAGGCCGCTGGGAATCCACTGGCTGGCATGCAGGAAACACATGAAGTTGATACAGAACAGGCACAGCCCCTGGGCCAGGCATATCAGGTGCCCGCGGCGGTTCATCACCTGCAGCTTGCGGCTGAGCAGCAGCATGACGAACAGCACCAGGGCCGCCAGGGCGAAGCGATAGACGATGGACACCGGAATCACCACCACCCCCAGCTGCCACTTGAGGGCGATCCAGGTGGTGCCCCAGATCAGGACGGTGAGCAGATAAAGCGAGAGGTTCATGGCGCGGGACTCCTGTGCAGGGCAACCCAGTCTCAGGCCATGGGGCGCTCGGGCGCTTGCATAAACTTGCGCTTTTATCGGTTGCCGGGCTGGCAGCGCGCGGCCTACGGAGTAGGATGCGAAACATCTGACTTCGCTCCTGTAGCCGCTGCCGAAGGCTGCGATAGGCCGGGGTCGCGCTCGACCCGCAGGACCTTCTTGCGATCTCAAAAGCGCGTCTCCTGCGGAGCCGATCGCAGCCTGCGGCAGCGGCTACAACGTGCCACCCTTTATCGAATCAAAACCATGTCTACCCTGGAAACCCTGCAAGTCTTTCAAGCCCTGAACCGCTCGCCCAATGCTCGCCTGGAGCACAGCGCCGAGCTCGGTGACGGCTTGGCCGCGGCCTTGTGGAGCAACCATCACGACGCCCAGGACTACGAAGCGCCGAGCCATCACACCCTGTCGTGCTACATCGCCGGCGGCACCGGGACCTTTCGCCGCGGCCAGCCGGGGACCAAGGGCGGCCCGGACAAGCTGTGCATCCTGCCCGCCGAGCATCGTTCGGCCTGGGTGATCAACGGCGAGATCCGCCTGGCCCACCTGTATTTCAGCCCTGAGCAATTTGCCCTGGGCTGCGTGACCCTGCTGGACCGCGAACCCCGCGAGCTGCAATTGCAGGAAACCACCTTCCTCGACGACCCGCAGCAGGCCAAGCGCTTTCGGCAACTGATCCAGTTGAACTGGGACGAACCCGGCGAACGCCTGCTGACCAGCAGCCTGGCCCACGAGATGCTCAGCCACGCCCTGCTGACCCAGGTCGGCCAGCGCCAGGGCCTGCGCCTCAAGGGCGGGCTGGCGGCGCATCAGCGCCGGCAACTGGTGGAGTACATCGACAGCCAGCTGGCCGAACCGCTCAGCCTCGGGCAACTGGCCGCGCGCTGCGCCTTGTCGGAATACCACTTTGCGCGGATGTTCCGCGCGAGCTTCGGCCTGCCACCTCACCAATACCTGCTGGCGCGACGCCTGAAACACGCTCGCGACCTGCTGCGCAGCACCCGCCTGCCCCTGGGCGAAATCGCCCTGGCCTGCGGTTTCGCCAGCGCCAGCCACTTCACCAATCGCTTTCGCCAGGCCCTGGGCGGCACGCCCGGGGAATATCGCCAGGCGTTTCTTGGCTGAGCACAGCCGCCAGTTACAGCGCGTCGCCTTTATCGCGAGCAAGTCGGATCGCCGCCCGTTCGCTCCTACAGAAGCACCGCGCCCGCCCTCACACCGCACAACCCGTAGGAGCGAGGCTTGCCCGCGATGGCGATGTGTCAGGCAAACCCGATCCCCAGCCTTATTGCAACAACGCCTGCGCCACCCGATCCTCCAGGGCCTTGATGCGCGCGCCGTCGACCCGGTAGTTGTTCGACAGCATCACCAGCACCAGCCGGCGGCCATCGGCCGTGAGCAGATACCCGGACAGCGACGACACGCCCTGCATCGAGCCGGTCTTGGCATGCAGGTTATCCACAGCCCCTGTGCCTTGCAGGCGATAACGCAGGGTACCGCCAGTCATGCGCTGGGCATCGCCGGCCACCGGCAGCGCCGCGTACCAGGTGGCGAACCAGGGCTGCTTGCGCGCTACCAGCAACAGGTCGCTGAGGCTCTGGCTGGAAATCTGGTTGCGCCGCGACAGCCCCGAGCCATCCACCTGCACCAGCCCTTGCGGGCTCAGGCCCTGGCGCCGCAGGAAGCCCTCGATGGCCGCCACCCCGGCAGCCGCGGTGCCGGCATTGGCGGTCTTGCGGCCCATGGCCTTGAGCAGCACTTCCGACATGTTGTTGTTCGACAGCTTGAGCAGCGGCGTGATCAAGCCCGCCAGCGGCATCGACGAGTGGCTGGCCAGTACCCGGGCAGAGGACGCCGTGGGCTGGCCGAGGCGCACCTGGCCCTGCACCGTCACGCCCTGCTCGGCCAGCGCTTGCTGGAACACGTCCGCCACCAGGCGGGTCGGCTCCCACACGCTGACCCAATGGCGCCGCGACTGCCCCGGCGGCAAGGCGCCGCTGACCAGCAGCAGGTTGCTGCCATGCTCACGGCCGACCTGCAGGCTGTCCGTCGTTCCGACCCGGCCCTGATTGCGCAGGCTCATCAACCGGTTTTCCGGGCTGACGCGTACCGCCAGCGGCGCTCCCGGCATCGTCGGCGCCGTGACTGACACCAGCACGCTGCCGGCGTCGAAGTCGTCGTTGGGGGAAATATTGAGGGCGGAAATCTGCGCCGCGTAATACAGGCTTTCATCGTCGCTGGCCCAATCGACGCCGAGCCGCTGGTCATCGAAGGCGGTGTCGTCGAGCACCAGGTCACCTGCAATCTGACGAATGCCGGTGCGCGCCACTGCCGCCGCCAGCTCCCGATAATCCTTGGCCTGCATGCTCGGGTCGCCGGAACCGCGCAGGTAGAGATTGCCCAGCAGGCGCTCGCCCTGCTGCGCGCCGTCGCCCAGCACCTCGGTGGCGAAACGGTAGTCGGGGCCGAGGACGTCCAGCGCCGCGGCGGTGGTCAGCAGCTTGAGGCTCGAAGCCGGGATCAGGCGGCTATCGGGGTTGTGCTGATACAAGGCCGCGCCACTCTCGGCATCGCGCACCGTCAGCGATACCGTGGCGCCCTGCAGCGCCGGATCGGCCAGGACCTGATCCAGGCTGGCGGCGTAGCGGGCGCCGGGATGGCTGGCGCAAGCCGCCAGTGACAGGGCCAGGAACAACCCCAGCCCGCGAGTGTAGAAACGATGTGCTGAACCCATGAAAAACATATTTCCTTGATGACCTCGAACCCGCGCCGACAACCTTGCAGCCGCTGCGGCGGGCGCCCAGATAACGATTGGCGAGGGGTTCGTGTCAACGAACAATCGAGCCGGCCCCTCAGGCCCGGCGCTGCAAAACGCTCATTGCGCCAACGCGGCCAGCGGGCTGACCAGCAATCCCAGCCCCGCCGCCAGCAACGCCAGGCGCGGTTGATACGGCAGCAACAGCACCAGCGACAAGGCGCTGAGCATCAAGGCCGCGCACCATTGCACCAGGCCCAGGCCCCAGCCGGCCGCCGCGATCGCCGCCCACAACGAGCCGGCCAGCAGCAGCCAGCCGCCAATACGCAAGCCAGAGCGGCGACGGGCCGTGGGTTTGTAGCCCAGGAGTTCGGCGTGATGACGGTCCATCGACAGGCACAAGCCGGCAAAGCCTGGGTAACACAACAGCAGCGCCAGGAGCATTCAGTTCACCTCGGTTTCAAGGGCGGCCCGTCGCGAGCGGGCGGCAACGGCAGGCTGGGCGACAGGACGCGACATCTTCCAGGCCCCCCAAGCGAGGAACAGCCCCGCCGCCAGGCAGGTCAGGTCGAAGCCGGCGCGGACCCAGTCGCCATGCACCAGGAAACCATCCAGCACATCGGGCATCGTCAGCGCATCGAGCAGCGGCACGCTGGCCAGCAGCAGCGCCGCCAGGCCCAACTGCTCGACCCAGGCCTTGCGCCCGCGACGCAGCGCGGCATGCAGCAGGCTCAGGCCCCAGACGATAAAGAAGCTGTTCACTTCCCAGTCCGCCCGCCCGGCAAGGCTCACCGGCAACAGGCGATTGGCCCAGAAGAAGGCGGCGACGGCCAGCACCAGGCCGGACATGCTGGCGATGTTCAGCACTTCCACCAGGCGCAGTTCGAAGGGCGTCACTCCACTCTTGGCATGCTTGAGCTGGCGCTTGCCCAGCCAGATCACCAGCCCGGTGCCGATCATCGCGGTGGCGGCCAGGCCGCAGATAAAGTACAGCCAGCGCAACAGCGGCCCGGCGAAGAGGCCCATGTGCAGCCCGTAAAAACTGCCGTTGATGGCCAGGGCCGTCGACTGCGGCGGCGACACCTGCAACAGCTTGCCGCTGACCCCGTCGAACGTGACCACATTGCCAAAGTCGCGGACCACCTGGTCGCCACCGTGGCGCATGACATTCACCGAGGCATTGGCGTCCCCCGGATTGTTCACCGTGATCCGCCCCACGCGGCCGCCCGGCCACTGTTCGCGGGCCTGCTCCAGCAGCGGTTCGAGTTGCACCAGGTGTGCTGGCTTGCCAGCGGCCGGGGCGGTTTTGCTGGCGGGGAACACTTCGTTGAAATACGCCCGGGTGTCGTTGCCGTAGGTGGCCAGGATGCTCGCCGGCATGACCATCGACATGAAGATCACCAGGCTGCTGTAGGTGATCATCAGGTGGAACGGCAGCACCAGCACGCCCACCGCGTTGTGCCCGTCGAGCCAGGAGCGCTGGCCCTTGCGGGGGCGGAAGGTGAAGAAGTCCTTGAAGATTTTCTTGTGGGTGATGATGCCGCTGATCAAGGCGACGAACATCAGCATGGCCGCCGCGGTGGACAGCCAGCGGCCCCACGGATGAGGCATCTGTAACTGGAAATGGAAGCGGTAGAAGAACTCGCCGCCGCGGGTATCGCGGGCCTGCAGCTCGGCGCCGGTGGCCGGGTCCAGCAGTTTCTGGGTGAAGGCGCCGCGCTCGCCGGGCTTGCCCGGGAACTGCCACATCACCGACAACCCCGGCTCACGGGCATCGGGCAGGTTGATGAACCAGCGCGAGGCACCCTGGGCGTGCTGCTGCAGATAACTCTGGGCAAGGATCAGGCTGGTCTCGTTGCTGACCGAGCGCGACGGCACTTCGGGCTGCATCCAGTGGCTGATTTCGTCCTTGAAGTAGGCCAGGGTGCCGGTCAGGAAAATCGCCAGCAGCAGCCAGCCGAATACCAGCCCGGCCCAGGTGTGCAGCCAGGCCATGGACTGGCGAAATCCCTCCTTCATGAAAGATTCATCCCGTGCGCCCACGCAGAAATCGCCGCCAACCCCAGCGCCGGCAGCAACAAACCGAGCCAGGCCTGCCAGGCCGTGCGGCAGGCAAAGCACCAGAGCACCGCCACCAGATAGAACAGGAAGGAGGTCATCATGCCGCTGACCACCGCATCGGCGCGGGACACGGGGAGCAGCAGGGTCATGCAGACGCTGGACAACGCCGCCAGCAGGTAACCGCCGAATACCGCGGCCAGCACTCGCGACGTCACCGCCAGACGGTAGGAAGAGGGGATCGTGGCAACTTTGCTTTTCATGTTTCGACCTTGAAACCAGGACCGCCCGGCGCAGGGAATTCCCCTACCCGGACTCAAGTCGGCGCAATATTAATGATAAATATTCTCATGCGCAAAAATTCACTGACCCGCAGCGGGATCTTCCGCCGGTCCGGGTTGATTGCCGAATGCCATGCCAGGCCACTACAATGCGAACAATTCTTGTTCTCTTAAGCATTTTCATGCTGCCGGAGCGTTCGGCTTGGCTCACTCCTCTACCGTCGAAGTCCTCTATCACGCCCATCACAGCTGGCTGAACGGCTGGTTGCGGCGTCGGCTCGGCTGCCCCGACAGCGCCGCCGACCTGGCCCAGGACACCTTCATGCGGGTGCTCAGCACCCGGGAAACGCCGTCGATCGTCGAGCCCCGGGCGTTCCTCACCACCATCGCCAAGCGGGTGCTGTGCAACCATTACCGGCGCCAGGACCTGGAACGGGCCTACCTCGAGACGCTGGCACAGATGCCGGAACTGCTGGCGCCGTCCGAGGAAGACAAGGCGATCATCCTGCAGACCCTGCTGGAGCTGGACCAGTTGCTCGACGGTTTGCCGCGCCTGGTGAAACGCGCGTTCCTGCTGGCCCAGGTCGATGGCCTGAAACATGGCGAGATCGCCCGCGAGCTGGGGATCTCCATCGCCACGGTCAAGCGCCACCTGCACAAGGCAGCCCTGCGCTGCTACTTCGCCCTGTGAACACTGCCCTCCCCCGCCCGCCGGACATCGGCGCCCAGGTCGCCGAACAGGCCGTGCACTGGCTGCTCGAAATGCAGGCGGGCCCGCTCAGCCCACGCCAGCAACGGGCCTGGCAGCAATGGCACGACGCCCACAGCGAACATCAACGGGCCTGGGAACATATCCAGCGGGTCAATTCGCGGCTGCGCGGCCTGTCTTCGCCCCTGGCCCATGCCGCGCTCGCTGCGCCGAAGTCCTCCAGCCGGCGCCAGGCGCTGAAACTGCTGCTGATCCTCGGCGCCGGTTCCGCCGCGGCCTGGGGCTTGCGCGAACACAATCCGCTGACCCCGCTGATGGCCGACTACCGCAGCCCGGTGGGCCAGCGGCGCAAACTGCAATTGAGCGATGGCAGCCAGTTGCAGCTCAATACCGACAGCGCGGTGGACGTAAGTTTCGACGGCCAGCAACGGCTGATCCGGCTGTTGGCCGGGGAGATCCTGCTGACCGCCGCGGCCGACCGCCGGCCGCTGTTGATACAGAGCGCCCAGGGTGTTTTACGCCCGCAAGGCGCACGGCTGAACCTGCGCCAGTTCAGCCAGCGCACCCAGCTGGCGGTGTTCGAAGGCAACGTCAGCCTCAGCCCGTCGGATTATTCGGGAGCGCCGTTAGTGGTAAGCAAGGAACAGCAATTGAGCTTCACCCGCAGCGCCTGGGACAACCCGCGGCCGCTGGACGCCGGCAGCGGCGCCTGGAGCGAAGGCATGCTGGTGGCCGCCCAGATGCGCCTGGCGGACTTCCTCGACGAGTTGGGGCGCTACCGTCGCGGCCAGCTCAACTGCGATCCACGGGTCGCCGACCTGCTGATCTCCGGCAGTTATCCACTGGACGACAGCGAACGGATCCTCGACCTGCTGGAAATCAGCCTTCCGGTGAAGGTCCGTCGCTTCACCCGCTACTGGGTCACGGTCGAAGCCCGCGCGTGACCTGTAGCCGCTGCCGCAGGCTGCGATCGGCCCCGAAGGGGACGTGCTCTTGAGGCCCTCGAAGGCCCTTCGGGCCTTATCGCAGCCTGCGGCAGCGGCTACAGGCGTCGATTCAATGTTTTTCCCGGTGTGCCGTTTTTTTCATTTTGTGTGAGCCGTTTTCCAGCACTCGCGTGACAGAGAAGGAAAGCCCCCTTGACTGCAACCTTCTCAGGATCGATGTCCATGCCCCAGCAACCCACTCGCCTCACGCCCCTTGCCCGCACCCTGCGCCAGTTGCTGCTGGGCGCCAGCCTGAGCTTGGCCGCCCTGCCGCCGGCCATGGCCGCCGATGGCCTGTCGCGCGATTACCACATCGCCGCCTCATCGCTGGAAAACGCCCTGAACCAGTTCGGCCGTGAGGCCGGGGTGCTGATCTCCTTCGGTTCCCAGGTCGCCAGCGGCGTGCAGAGCCAGGGCCTGGAAGGCAGCTACACCACCGAAGAAGGTCTGAATGCCTTGCTCAAGGGTACCGGCCTGCAAGCCCGCGCCGAAGGCGGCAATGCCTTCAGCCTGCAACCGGTGAGCGCCGAGGGCGCACCGGCGGCCCTGGAGCTGGGCACGTCCAGCGTGGTCGGCGACTGGCTGGGCGATGCGGAGCAGACCAACGTCTTCGAACACCCGGGGGCCCGTGACGTGATCCGCCGCGAAGCATTCGAACGCCAGGGCGCCACCCAGGCCCGCGACGTGCTCAACCGCATCCCCGGGGTCAACGCACCGGAAAACAACGGCACCGGCAGCCACGACATGGCGCTGAACTTCGGCATTCGCGGGCTCAACCCACGCCTGGCCTCGCGCTCCACGGTACTGATGGACGGCATTCCGGTACCCTTCGCGCCCTATGGCCAGCCGCAGCTGTCCTTCGCCCCGGTCAGCATGGGCAACATGGACGCGGTGGACGTGGTGCGTGGCGGCGGCGCCGTGCGTTACGGGCCGCAGAACGTCGGCGGCATCGTCAACTTCGTGACCCGCGCCATCCCCGATGCGCCCACGGTCAAGGGCGGCTTCCAGACCGAGACCAGCCCGTCCTCCAGCCACGACGGTTTCAAGACCACCGGCAACCTGCTGGCCGGCGGCACCGCCGACAACGGCCTGGGCGGCGCCCTGCTGTACTCCGGCACCCGTGGCGGCGACTGGCGCGAACACAGCGGCACACAGATCGACGACCTGATCCTCAAGGGCCATTACCAGCTCGACGACGCCAACAGCTTCAATGCCATGGCCCAGTACTACGAGGGCGAGGCCGATATGCCCGGTGGCCTCAACGTTGCCGACTACAAGGCCGATCCGTATCAGTCGACCCGCCCGTACGACAAGTTCTGGGGTCGTCGCACACTGATCAACTTCGGTTACCGCTACCAGGAAGATCGCCGCGAATTCACCGTCAACAGCTTCTTCACCAAGACCCTGCGCAGCGGCTACCTGGACCAGGGCAGCTTCCTGTCGCTGTCGCCGCGCGAATACTGGGTGCGCGGCATCGAAACCCGCTTCGCCCAGGGCTTCGACCTCGGGCCGACCAGCCATGAGCTGGGCATCGGCTACCGCTACATCAACGAGGCCGGGCACGAGTTGCGCTACCGCACGCCGATCAGCGCCAACCAGCAACTGCCCAGCACCAGCAGCCGCAACGACCGCGATACCCGCGGCGGCACCGAGGCCAATGCGTTCTTCATCGACGACCGCATCGACATCGGCAAGTGGACGCTCACCCCGGGCATCCGCTACGAGATGATCGAGTCCCAGCAGACCAACAACCTGACCAACGTCAAATACAAGGGCGACTACAACACCGCGCTGCCGGCGCTGAACGTGATGTACCACCTGACCGACAGCTGGAACCTCTACGCCAACACCGAAGGTTCGTTCGGCAGCGTGCAGTACAGCCAGATGCCCAACCGCGTGAGCAGCGGCGAAGTGAAACCGGAGAAGGCCCGCACCTGGGAACTGGGCACCCGCTATGACGACGGCAGCCTGCGGGCGGAGATCGGCGCATTCCTGATCAACTTCGACAACCAGTACGACAGCAACCAGACCAACGACTCGGTGATCGCCCGTGGCGAAACCCGCCACCAGGGCATCGAGACCAGCGTCAATTACGCACTGGACGGCCTGAGTCCGGCGCTGGCCGGTTTCGATCTGTACGCCACCTACGCCTACGTCGACGCCACCATTCGTGAAGACGGGCCGAACAAGGGCAACCGCGTGCCGTTCTCGTCCAAGCACAAAGGCACCCTCGGCATCGGTTACACCGAAGGCCCGTGGAAACTGAACTTCGACAGCAGCTACCAGAGCAGCCAGTTCGCCGACAACGCCAACACCTCCACCGAAAGCGCCGACGGCAGCACCGGACGGATTCCCGGCTACATGCTGTTCAGCAGCCGCGCCGCCTACGACTTCGGCCCGCAACTGTCGGACCTCAACGTGGCGGTCGGGGTGAAGAACATCTTCAACCACCAGTACTTCACCCGCTCGTTCGACGACAACAACAAAGGCAAATACGTGGGCGAACCACGGACCCTGTACGTACAGACCTCCGTGGCGTTCTGATCCAACGTGCTCCTGCAGAACAGCACGTCCCCGTACTTCTGTAGGAGCGGCCGGTCGACGCTCGATTGCTCGCGATGGCGCCCGGCCTGACACACCGCGGCATCTGCATCGCGAGCAAGTCGGATCGCCGCCCGCTCGCTCCTACAGAAACGCGGCGCACAAAAAAGGGCCTGCATGTGCAGGCCCTTTTGGCTAGGTGCTTCTTGGTTGGGTACTTGCGCCGTCAGCTATTGAGCGCGGCCTGTTCGTTTTCCAGGAATTCCTCTTCAAGCAAGGCGTCGGCCTGACCGGCGCGGGCGCTTGGCGCTGCCGCGGCGCGCTTGTTGCGCAACCGGCCGAACAGGTGTTCCAGGGAGTTCTCCAGCTTGGTGGCCGCTCCTTCGATGGCCAGTTCCAGGGATTCGGCTTTGTGGGTCACGGAAATCGGTTGATGGCCTTTTGGCCGCGCCTCCAGTTGGCAGCGCAAATCGTGGGGACCGGGCTTGTCGCCGTTCTCGTCCCGCAGATGAACCTCGACTCGGGTCAGGTCCTCCTCGTAGCGTTCGAGCGTGCTCTCAATGGTAGTACGTACCCACTCCTCCAGTCGGATGCTGCTTTGAATATGGTTATCGCTATTGACCTGGATTTGCATAGTTCTTCCCTTATTTCAGCTAGCTCGCGAGAGGAACCGCGTGCCCCTGAGGGCGTACTTTTTGCGGCCTCTTGGTTACAGAGTTGGGCAGAGCGCAGAACAATTCAACCCCTTAAAAAAGATAAATATCTATTGGCAAATAAAGCCGGACAAAGCGCAAAAGCGCTGTTAATGTCGGGAGTTGGGTCGCCTCACTCCCCTGTCCTTTCTGCTTACCCGTGTCCCCCTCCCAGCGGGTGCAAACCGCGAAATATCTCCGCCTCTTCCACCAGCCAGTCGTGCACCGCGCGCACGCCCGGATGGCTCAGCGCGCCCGGCGCATACAGCAGCACATAACGCTTGTGATTGGGCACCGCGAGGCCAAACGGCACGATCAGGGTGCCGCGCTCCAGTTCATCGTTGAGCAGGGTGCGCCGGGCAATCGCCACCCCCATCCCGGCAGTCGCCGCCTCGATGGTCAGGTGGTTGCGGTTGAAGGTGTGCCCGCGCCGCACATCCGCGCCCTCGAAGCCGATGGCATTGAGATAGAACTCCCACTCCGCGTACTCGTAGCTGCCGCGCCAGGCAGTGATGTCGTGCAGCAACGGGAAATGCACCAGGTCTGCCGGACCGTGCAGCGGCGGCCGCCCGCGCAACAGGCCCGGGGCACAGACCGGGAAGATCTGCTCATCCAGCAGGGCTGTGGATAACAGTCCCGGATAGCTGCCGTCATTGAGGTCGATGGCCAGGTCGAAATCACCTTCATGCAAGGCCACGCTGCTGTCCTCGGCCACCAGCCGTAGCTGAATGTCCGGAAAACGCTGCTGCAACCGGGGCAAACGCGGGGTCAGCCATTTGCCGAGAAACGACGGGATCGAGCGCAGGCGCAAGGTGCCGCTGATCATCCCGGCATCCAGCCGGCGCAGTTCGGCGTCGATGCTGCCGTAGGCCTCGTTCACCGTGATCGCCAGCCGCTGCCCCTCGGCGCTCAGTTCCACTCCGCGGGCGCGGCGGTGAAACAGGCGAAAACCGAGCCGCTCTTCCAGCAGGCGGATCTGCTGGCTGACCGCCCCCGGGGTGATGTGCAGTTCTTCCGCGCAACGGGTGAACGACAAGTGCCGCGCGGCACAGGAAAACACATGCAGCCAGACATAGGTCTGGGCATGAAATTGACGACTCATCGTTTAGTCCTGCTAAAGGCTGTCTTAGGAAAATTCGTTGGTCAGTCTTGACCGAGCTAGGCAGTATCGCCGACCTAACGCTCGGCCTACAAAAAATGGCAGCGATTTCTCCTCCATTGCTTGTAAGGCTTTAGCATGGCTATCAGTGTTTTCGATCTCTTCAAAGTCGGCATCGGCCCGTCCAGTTCCCACACCGTCGGCCCGATGCGCGCCGCCGCGACCTTCGCCCAGGGGCTGTTCGAGCAAGGGTTGCAGGCGCAGGTGCAGCGGGTGGAAATCCGCCTGTACGGCTCGCTGTCCGCCACCGGCGTCGGCCATGCCACCGACCGCGCCTGCGTCATGGGCCTGATGGGCGAATGGCCCGACAGCATCGACCCACGCAGCATCGGCCCACGCATCCAGCAACTGCGCGAAAGCGGCGAGCTGAGCCTCGGCGGCCGCTCGACCATCGCCTTCGACTGGCACCGCGACCTGCTGCTGCTCGACGAAAGCCTGCCCTACCACCCCAATGCCATGTCGCTGTCGGCCTTCGGTGCGGACGGCCTGCTGTGGCGGCAGACCTACTACTCGGTGGGTGGCGGTTTTATCGTCGAGGAAGCCGAAGTGGCCGAAGGCGCTCCGGCGGCCAACAGCGTCGAGCTGCCCTACGACTTCAACAGCGCGGTGGAACTCCTGGCCCTGTGCCAACGGCACCAATTGCGGGTCTCGGAACTGATGATGGCCAACGAACGGGCCTGGCGCAGCGACGCCGAAATCCGCAGCGGCCTGCTGCACATCTGGGCGGTGATGCGCGAATGCGTCGAGCAGGGCCTGCGCCACGAAGGCACCCTGCCCGGCGGCCTGGATGTGCCGCGCCGCGCGGCCAAGCTGCATCGCAACCTGCTGGAAATCGGCAAGCCCAACGTCATCAGCTCGACCCTGTCGGCCATGGAGTGGGTCAACCTGTTCGCCCTGGCGGTGAACGAGGAAAACGCCGCCGGCGGGCGCATGGTCACCGCACCGACCAACGGCGCGGCGGGGATCATCCCGGCGGTGCTGCATTACTACATGAAGTTCAACCCCGAAGCGTCGGACGACGACGTGATCGACTTCTTCCTCGGCGCCGCCGCGGTGGGCATCCTCTGCAAGAAAAACGCCTCGATCTCCGGCGCCGAAGTCGGCTGCCAGGGCGAGGTGGGCTCGGCCTGCGCGATGGCTGCGGCTGGCCTGGCCGAGGTGCTCGGGGCCACGCCGGAGCAACTGGAAAACGCCGCGGAAATCGGCCTGGAACATAACCTCGGCCTGACCTGCGACCCGGTCGGCGGCCTGGTGCAGGTGCCTTGCATCGAGCGCAACGCGATCGCCGCGGTGAAGGCGATCAACGCCACCCAGATGGCCCTGCGCGGCGACGGCAAACACTTCATTTCCCTGGACCGGGTGATCCGCACCATGCGCGATACCGGCGCCGACATGCACGACAAATACAAAGAAACTTCACGGGGCGGCCTGGCCGTGAGCTGGGTGGAGTGCTGAGGAGCATTCCCTGACCGTCCGCCCCACGTGAGCCCGAGCAAAAATAATAACGAGGCGATACCGATGACCGATGTACGAACACCCGCTGCCGAAAACCCTGCCGTAGAGACTGCCCGCGACACCACGACCACCAGCCAGGGCTGGAGCAAACACGACACCACCTGGATGCTCGGCCTGTACGGCACCGCCATCGGCGCCGGCACCCTGTTCCTGCCGATCAACGCCGGGGTCGGCGGCTTCTGGCCGCTGATCGTGCTGGCGCTGCTGGCCTTCCCGATGACCTTCTTCG
Organism: Pseudomonas sp. GW531-T4; assembly: GCF_017349615.1. Lineage (NCBI taxonomy): Bacteria > Pseudomonadati > Pseudomonadota > Gammaproteobacteria > Pseudomonadales > Pseudomonadaceae > Pseudomonas > Pseudomonas sp. GW531-T4. The sequence goes on along the minus strand of NZ_JACMZT010000024.1, from coordinate 9,400 downwards.
CCCACCGCGGGCTGACCCGCTTCGTCCTGTCCGGCCGCTCCGGCGACATCACCGAAGTGGTGGAAGAACACTTCGGCATCGGCGCCGGCAAGCTGATCACCCTGCTCTACTTCTTCGCCATCTTCCCGATCCTGCTGGTGTACAGCGTGGCGCTGACCAACACCCTGGGCAGCTTCATGGAACACCAACTGCACATGACGCCACCGCCGCGGGCGATCCTGTCCCTGGTGCTGATCCTCGGCCTGATGGCCATCGTGCGCTGTGGCCAGGGCGTGATCGTGCGGGCCATGAGCGTGCTGGTCTATCCCTTTGTCGCCGCGCTGTTGCTGCTGGCCCTCAGCCTGATCCCGAACTGGAACGGCGCCTTCTTCGCCTCGGCCAATGACGGCATGTCCATGCCGCTGTTCCTCAAGACCCTGTGGCTGGCGATCCCGGTGATGGTGTTCTCGTTCAACCATTCGCCGATCATCTCCGCCTTCGCCGTCGACCAGAAGCGCCACTACGGCGCCCAGGCCGAACGCAAGAGCCGCGGCATCCTCGCCGTGGCCCACGGCATGATGGTGCTGACGGTGATGTTCTTCTGCTTCAGCTGCGTGCTGGCCCTGTCGCCGGCCGACCTGGCCGCGGCCAAGGCGCAGAACATCTCGATCCTGTCGTACCTGGCCAACCACTTCCAGACCCCGGTGATCGCCTATGCCGCGCCGCTGATCGCACTGGTGGCTATCACCAAGTCCTTCCTCGGCCACTACATCGGCGCCAGCGAAGGTTTCCAGGGGCTGATCGTGAAAAGCCTGCGCAGCCGTGGCCGGAGCCTGTCGTCGCGCTGGCTGGAGCGTTGCACCGCGCTGTTCATGGTCCTGACCTGCTGGGCCGTGGCCACCTTCAATCCGAGCATCCTCGGCATGATCGAAACCCTGGGCGGGCCGGTGATCGCCTGCCTGCTGTTCCTGATGCCGATGTACGCGATCCGGCGGGTGCCATCGCTGCGCCAGTATTCGGGCCAGCTGTCGAATCTGTTCGTGGTGCTGATCGGCCTGATCGCACTGTCAGCGATCATTTATTCGTTCATGCCCTGAAACGGGTAGCCAAAGAAAAACGGACCTTTTGGTCCGTTTTTTTTCGCCCCCGGATTTATTGGCCGGCGGTTTTCCCGGCATGCCCTTTGCTTTGCAAGAGCGGAGGAATACGGACGTTAACCAACCTCAGCGAACGGCCTGCCAGTGGTCTGGAGATGCGAACTAATCCCGACCACAGCCGGTCAATGACTGCACGATACAATCAGGCGGTGACGCACATGGATAACCCCTTTCAGCTGATTACCGATGCTTTCGCCCCGGAATACCGGGTCAACCTGAGCATCCAGGGCCTGGACGGCAGCATCATGCTGACCCTGTCCAAGGCCGGCCGGGTCGTGGCCAAGCGCATGATCAGCGCCGAGCAGCGCAACGATCCGCAGCGGCTCAAGCGCCTGGTGCAAAGCATTCAGTTCGGCATCGCCATCGAGCAGGGCCACAGCGCCATGGCCATCCTCGAAGCCATGACCAACAGCGACAGCTTCAAGCTGCCGCTGCCGGCCGCCAAGGGCCGGCCCGCTAACCGGCCGCCCCTGACCGTAGCGATTTAAAGCTCGCCCTTCTCGACTTCCGGATGCTCGCTGGAACCCGCGCCGACCTTGCGTTGCGGGTGTTCGATCTTCACCGACGGGAACTGCGACGAGGCATAGCGCACCACCAGGATGGAGAAGGCCAGCAGCAGGATGCCGCCACACAGGTAGATGATCCCCAGGTCCGGCGGGTTGTGGTGCGACACGTTGGAGATCAGCAGGCGGGTCAGCGCGGTGATCGCCACGTAGATCAGGAAGCGCACCGGCATGTGGTTGGTCTTGAAGTAGATGCCGACCATGGCGCCCAGTTCGAGGTAGATGAACAGCAGGAGAATGTCATCGATCTTGATATGACCTTCTTCGAGCATCCCGAGAAATTCCATCACCGCCGCCCAGGCCGTCACCGCGCCGATGGCGAACAGCGCCAGGTAGTGAAAGGTCTCGACGAACAGGTTGCCCAGGGACTCGGCCAGCTGGTGGACGTTCTGCCGCAGTTTCTCGGCCCAATTGATTTTCACGATGGTTTTTCCTTAGGTCGACTCGACCGGATGATGCGGGTTGGACGTGACGGTTGTTCTGCATGCAGAAAAAAGGCCAGCGTCTGGGGGTGAGATGGTGGCTGATGCAGACAAGGCACGTTCAGGCCGGCGGCAATCTGTAGGAGCGAGCTTGCTCGCGATAGCGTCTGTTCAGACAAGGTGGTGAATGGCCGCTGCGCGGATCGCGAGCAAGCTCGCTCCTACAGGGGAGGGCTGACAAACCCTGAAACCCGGCTAGATTAAAAAGCCACTATTCAAAGCAGCAGGATTCGCTTATTCTGCGCGCTGTATATAAATACAGTAGTAGCAAAGACCCATTATCGTGAAGGCATGTGAGGTGGTGAATGGCCGTCGAAGTGGTATACCGCAGCAGCCGAGATCTGGAGCGCTTGTTCATGGATAAAGCCGAAGCTGACCGTCATGACAAAATGCTCGAACTGGCTGAATTGCTGGCGCAAGTGTTGCAAAAAGCTGTGCCGTCCCTGAGCGAGCAGCAGGTGGAAGAAGCCGGGATCTACATGGCGAAGAACCGCGATGTGTTCGCCAAGGCCTTCAAGAGCCAGCCGGACGCTCTGTCCGAACTGCTCAGCGCGCCGGTTGCGGCGGCCGAGCCAGAGGCTCAGGTGGCAGCCCCCGAAGCCGCGGAACCCGCAGCACCGGCCAAGCCCGCCAAGGCGAGCAAAGCCGCCAAGTAAGCAGGCTCGAATTGAACAGGCCCTGAGTCTTTGGCTCAGGGCCTTTTTCATGCCTGTGGAAAACTAAAGCTCGGGTTGCTCCAGCGCTTCGACCAGCGCCTTGAAAAACCGCGCCGCCTCGCCGCCGGTCACCACCCGATGATCGAAAGTCAGGGACAGCGGCAGCAGCGGATGCACCACCACCGCGCCGTTCACGGCCACCGGCTCGTCGCGGATCACCCCGGCGGCGAGGATTGCCACTTGCGGCGGCACCACCACCGGGTTGGCATAACGGCCGAACAGGGTACCGAAGTTGGACAGGGTCAGGGTCGCGCCCATCATCTCCTGGGGTGGAATCGAACGCGCCTGCACATCGGCGCGCAAGCGCGTCACTCCAGCCTTGAGGTCGTCCGCGTCGCGCTGGCCGACATTGCGCAGCACCGGCACGAACAGGCCATCGGGGGTGTCCACGGCAATGCCCAGGTCGAGGTGCTGGTGCTGCTTGATCGACAGGGTCTTGCCATCGAACGCGCTGTTGAGCACCGGTTCCACCGCACAGGCCGCCGCCAGCGCCTTGGCCAGGCGGATCAGCGGATCGCGGGCCTGGCCCCAGCGGTGCAGGTCGGCATCGCCGTAAATCGTCACCGGCACCACCTCGGCATGGGAGCGGGCCATGTTCAGTGCCATGCTCCGGCGTACCCCGCGCAGCCGGTCGCCGCCGAACCGCTCGCGTTCCTGCTGCGCGGCGTTTTCCACATCGCAGCGGGTGACCAGCCCGTCCTTGGCCGAACCGCTCAAGGCATTCACGTCCACGCCCAGTTGCCGGGCCAGTTGGCGCACCGCTGGCGTGGCGCGGGCCGCCATGTGTTCACGGGTCGAAGGCGCGGCGCCGACAAAAAACCGGTCTTCCTGGCTGGCCCCGCCACCTTCGAGGCGCCCGACCACGGTGCCGGCATCCGCCTCGCCTTCGTAGCCGAGCAAGGGTTCGCCGACATGCAGGATGTCGCCCGGCGCGCCGTAGGTTTTCGCCACCACCCCGTCATAGGGCGCGGGAATGTCCACCAGGGCCTTGGCGGTTTCCACCGACACCAGCAACTGATCGGCCTTGACCCTATCGCCGGCCCTGACGTGCCACTCGACGATTTCCGCTTCCTGCAGGCCTTCGCCCAGATCGGGCAGTTTGAAATATTTCATCGCAGCCTCCTCAGGCGAAGTTCAGAGTGCTGTCGCAGGCGTGAAGAATGTCTTCGACGCCGGGGATGTACAGCGACTCCAGGCGATACAGCGGCGGTGGAATGTCCGGCGCGGTGACCCGCAGGATCGGCGCCTGCAATTCCAGCAACGCCCGCTCGTAGAGGCTGGCGGCGATTTCCGCGCCGACGCCGCAGGTGCGTGGCGCCTCGTGCACGATCACGCAGCGCCCGGTCTTGCGCACCGAGGCTTCCAGGGTGTCGAGGTCCAGCGGCTTGATGCTGGCGACATCGATCACCTCCGCCGACACGCCTTGCTCGGCCAGCGCGTTGGCGGCCTGCAAGGTCTCGACAATGCTCGCGCCCCAGCTGACCAGGGTGATGTCGCTGCCTTCGCGCAGGGTGAAACAACTGTCCAGCGGCAGCCGTTTGCCGTCGTCCACCAGCGGTTGCGGGTTCATGCGGTAGAGCCGGGTCGGCTCGAGGAACAGCACCGGATCGGGATCGTCGATGGCCGCCAGCAGCAGCCCGTAGGCCCGCGCCGGCGAGGACGGCACCAGCACCCGCAGCCCCGGGATATGGGCGAACAGCGCCTCGGTGCTTTCGCTGTGGTGCTCCGGTGCGCGAATGCCCGCGCCCATGGGCGTGCGCAGCACCATCGGGCAGGTGATGCGCCCGCGGGTGCGGTTGCGCATGCGGCTGGCGTGGGACACCAGGTGCTCCATGGTCGCGTAGATAAAACCCATGAACTGGATTTCCACCACCGGCTTCAGGCCCTGGGCGGCCATGCCGATCACCAGACCGCCGAGCATGGTTTCCGCCAGTGGCGAGTCGATCACCCGCTTGAAGCCGAAACTGTCGCGCAGCCCCAGGGTGGCGCGGAACACCCCGCCGTTCACTCCCACGTCCTCACCCAGGACAATCACGTTCTCGTCCTCGGCCATGGCCCGGTGCAACGCCAGGTTCACTGCTTCCAGCAGGCTGAATGTGCCATTACTCATGGTCCGCACCTCCCGCCCGCCGCGCCAGCCGTTCGAGGAACATCTCGCGCTGCTCGGCCAGGGCCGCCGGCCACTGCGCGTAGACGTAGTCCAGTACCGATTCGGGGGCTTGGGTGCCCGCCGCCTCGAAGTTATCCACAGCGCGCTGCACCAGCGCCTGGCATTCCACCATCAGCGCCTGCTCGCGGTTTCCCTCCCAGACGCCCTGCCCGACCATGAAGCGTTGCAGGCGTTTGATCGGTTCTTCCAGCCAGGCCTGCTTGACCTCATCCGCGGCCCGATAGCGCGTGGCATCGTCGGCGGTGGTGTGGTCGCCCAGGCGATAGCTCAGGCATTCCAGCAGCACCGGTCCCTTGCCGTGCCGGGCACGCTCCAGGGCCACCTGCACCCGGTCGTACACCGCGAGCATGTCGTTGCCATCGACCTGTTCGCCGTGAAAGCCGGCACCGATGGCCTTCTGCGCCAGGGTCGGCGCGCCGCACTGGATACGCCGTGGCACCGAGATTGCCCACTGGTTGTTGTTGACCACGAACACCACCGGCAACTGCCAGGTGCCCGCCACGTTGAGGGCTTCGAGGAAGTCGCCCTTGCTGGTGGCGCCATCGCCACAGGTGGTCACCACCACCCGGTGCTCGCCACGGATCTTGAATGCGCTGGCCACGCCACAGGCATGCAGGGCCTGGGTGGCGATCGGCACGCAGATCGGGAAATCCTCGGCCACCGCCGGGTCGACGAAATCGCTGCCGCGCTCGTCGCCGCCCCAGTACAGCAGGATCTCCTCCATGCGCACCCCGCGCATCAATTGCACGGCAGTGTCGCGGTAATAGGGCACCAGCACGTCTTCGGGCCGCATCAGGCTGCCGATGGCCACGCCAATGGCTTCCTGGCCGAGGGTCGGCGCGTAGGTGCCGATACGTCCGGTGCGTTGCAGGGCCACGGCTTTCTGGTCGAACAGGCGGGTCAGGACCATCTGCCGGTAGAGCCGGGTCAGCAGATTGAAGTCGTCGGCCCAGGCCGGCAGGTCGCCGAGCAACTGGCCGTCGGGGGACAAATAGCGGGTATAGGGAAGTGCAACCTTGTGAGGCATCACATGGCTCCTGGCACGCCGGGTCAGCGTGCAGTTGTTGCGCCTCGCGCTTGTGGCGCGGGGCCTACAGGGCGAAATGCCGGGTAAGGCCTTCGCCCCTAGCGGTACAGCACGCGCTCCGCCAAATCGTCGGCCACCCGCGCCGGGGAGCGCTTTTCAGCCTGGGCATGGGCGAAGACTTCGGTGAGCCGCTGGCTGATCTTCGACAGGTGGGCGGTGATGGTCGCCAGGTCTTCACCGCGATGCTTGAGCGAAACGTAGATCAGCCCGCCGGCGTTGATCACGTAATCCGGCGCGTAGAGGATGCCGCGGTTTTCCAGCTGGTCGGCGACCTGCAGGTTGGTCAGCTGGTTGTTGGCCGAACCGGCCACCGCCGAGCAGCGCAGTTGCGCCACGCTGTGGCTGTTGAGCACGCCGCCCAGCCCGCAGGGCGCGAGGATGTCGCACGGGGTGCTGAGCAAGGCTTCGTTGGCGATCGGATGGGCGCCCAGTTGCTCCATGGCCAGTTGCACCTTGCCGGAATCGATATCGCTGACCAGCAACTCGGCACCCGCGGCATGCAGCTGTTCGGCGAGGGCGAAGCCGACATTGCCCAGGCCCTGGATCGCCACCCGCAAACCTTCGAGGTTGTCGCTGCCGAGACGGGCCATCGCAGTGGCACGGATGCCGGCGAACACGCCCATGGCGGCATGCGGTGCCGGGTCGCCGGAAGCGGTGGTGCTGGTGACGTGCTGGGTGGTTTGGGCGATGCAGTCCATGTCGGCGACCGAGGTGCCGCTGTCGATGGCGGTGATGTAGCGGCCATCGAGTTGCTCGACGCAGCGACCGAAGGCTTCGAACAGCGCGGCACGGCTTTCGACGTGTGGCGGACGGATGATGACGGCCTTGCCGCCACCGTGGGGCAAGCCGGCCAGGGCGGCCTTGTAGCTCATGCCCTGGGCCAGGCGCACGGCATCGACCACGGCACTTTCGTCGTCGGGGTAGGCCAGGTAACGACAACCTCCCAAGGCAGGCCCCAGGCGGCTGCTATGAATGGCAATCACCGCCTTCAACCCGGTGGCCGGGTCAACGCTCAGGTGCAGCGATTCAAGGCGAGTGCTTTGCATGAGAGCGAACATCGTCGGGCTCCCGAATCACTTCTTGTAGTCGCCAGTATAGGCTTGTGCATGAAAATTGCTGGAGCGCGCGGGAATAAGCCGGACACCTTTTCAGGCTTTAGGAAATAACCTGCTACGGCATGTGTGCGGCACTGGACGAACGCCCGCGACGGGGCTAAAACGAGGCATTCGCCGGAGATTTCGATGAACCCGCGTCAAGCTTTTTTCGCCTGCCTGCAACAGTCCCCGCCCGCCCTTTTCGAGGCGGCGCTGTGGATTGCCGCCGAGCACGACAAAGAGGTGTCGCCCGAACAGTTGCTGCAGGATTTCAAGGAGCTGCAACAGCGGGTCAGCTCCGGCTTGCCGCTGCTGCCGGTCAGCGAACTGGGCCAGCCGCTGCTGCGGCGCATGAACGACCTGGGCTTCCAGCAGGACGAGTTCCTGCCGCTGCGGCCACAGGCGGCGCTGCTGGACAAGGTGCTGCACACCCGGCGCGGGCAACCGCTGGCGCTGGGGCTGATCGCCCTGGAGCTGGCGCGGCGCCTGGAAATCCCCATGGTCGGGGTCAATTTCCCCGGGCACTTTCTATTGCGCGTGCCCGGCGCCGATCACCTGCTCGATCCCTGCGGCGGGCGCCGCCTGTACCCCAACGACTGCCGTGAACTGCTGGAGCGCCAGTACGGGCCGAACATCAAGCTGGCCGCCGAGCACCTGGCCACCGCCAGCCCGCAGCAGATGCTCCAGCGCCTGTCGCGCAACCTGCGCCAGTTGCACCTGAGCCACGACGACCATCTCAATGCGCTGATCGATGCCGAGCGGGTCCTGGAACTGGGCAATGGCAGCGCCTCCGACTACCTGGCCCGCGCCAGCCTCTACCAGCACCTGGACTGCCCCAACGCCGAACGCTTCGACCTGGAGCACGCCCTGCTGCTCAGCGAAGACCCGATCCAGCGCCTGCGCCTGACCGAACGCCTGGGCCATCTGCCGCCCAACAGCATCGTCCACTGATGGGTCGCTCTGCCTCCCATGCCACAATGCCCGGCAACGACTCTCCGTTTGCTTCAAGGATGAACAGCATGAACAGCGCCGAACGCTTTCTTCAGGACTTTCACCAGCGTCGCCCCGGCACCACACCGCCGGCCTTTTCCGGACTGAGCCTGCCAGGGCGCGGTTCATCCTACGAGATGCTGGCAGCCACGCTCGCCACCGCTCAGCCTCGCGCGCGGGTGCTGGACCTGGGCTGCGGCGACGGTTTCCTCCTGGATCTGCTGGCCAGGGAATATCCCGAAGCGCGGTTGATCGGCGTGGACATGAGCGCAACCGAACTGCAGGCGGCACACACCCGCCTCGCGAACCGCAGCGTGCTGCTCAATGAGCGGGCCCAGTGCCTGTCGATGGCCAGCGGCAGCGTCGATGCCGTGGTCTCGCACCTGGCCCTGATGCTGATGAGCGATATCGAACAGGTGCTGGAGGAAATCCATCGGGTCCTGGCCAAGGGCGGGCAACTCTCGGCCATCGTCGGCCGGGCCTTTCTGTTGGGCGAGCCGGGCCAGCACTACGTGCAGGCCTTCCGCGCCGCCGCCCGGCGCGACCAGCTCCGTCCCCTGCCCCTGGTGGATCCCCGTACTCAGTCACAGAGTGGATGGCGGGCGCTGTTGGACCACCACTTCAGCTCACTGCAATTCGAGGAACTGGACCTTGAGTGGACGCCCACCTTCGAGGAGCTCTGGGACTCGTTGGGAGAAACCTACGACCTGGATCGCCTGACACCCGCCAATCGCGCCTTGATGAAGAGCGAACTGCGCACGGCCACACAACCCTTGCTCCGGGCGGACGGCACGCTGCTGACCGGCTGGGGGCTGCTGCTGATCCAGGCCAGGGCGGCATGACAGCCCCGTCCGGGCTCTGCCAGGATGCTCGGCTCACACCAGGGAATGGGCACAGCATGCTGATCAGAAAAGCTCATGGCGACGACGCGCAACGCGTCTTCGTCATTCGCAACCAAGCCATCAACCACCAGTGCAGCGGCCATTACCCCGCCGCGGACCTGCAGGTCTGGACCGCCGGCAGCCTGGGGGACTACTTCGTCGAAGTCCTGGAGAAGACCGGGCACGTAGCCGTCATCGACGACCAGGTCACCGCCAGCGGCATGCTCGACCTCGAGTCGGGGCAGGTCGATGCGGTGTTTGTCGATCCGGCGTACATGGGC
>NZ_JACMZT010000023.1:0-100977 GCF_017349615.1 Pseudomonas sp. GW531-T4 | reverse complement strand
AACCGCGGCGAGATCGCCTGCCGCGTGATGCGCACCGCCAAGGCCCTGGGCCTGACCACCGTGGCCGTGCACAGCGCCACCGACCGTGACGCCCGCCACAGCCGCGAAGCCGACCTGCGCATAGACCTGGGCGGTAGCAAGGCCGCCGACAGCTACCTGCAGATCGACAAACTGATCGCCGCCGCCAAGGCCAGCGGCGCCCAGGCGATTCACCCCGGCTACGGCTTTCTCTCGGAAAACGCCGGCTTCGCCCGCGCCATCGAAGCCGCCGGCCTGATCTTCCTCGGCCCGCCGGCGTCGGCCATCGACGCCATGGGCAGCAAGTCGGCGGCCAAGGCGCTGATGGAAACCGCCGGCGTGCCCCTGGTCCCCGGTTATCACGGCGAAGCCCAGGACCTGGAAACCTTCCGCGTCGCCGCCGAACGCATCGGCTACCCGGTGCTGCTCAAGGCCACCGCCGGCGGTGGCGGCAAGGGCATGAAAGTGGTGGAGGACGTCAGCCAACTGGCCGAAGCCCTGGCCTCGGCCCAGCGGGAAGCGCAGTCGTCCTTCGGCGACTCGCGGATGCTGGTGGAAAAGTACGTGCTCAAGCCGCGCCACGTGGAGATCCAGGTGTTCGCCGACCAGCACGGCAACTGCCTGTACCTCAACGAGCGCGATTGCTCGATCCAGCGGCGCCACCAGAAAGTCGTCGAAGAAGCCCCGGCCCCCGGCCTGAGCGCCGAACAGCGCAAGGCCATGGGCGAAGCCGCGGTGCGTGCGGCCCTGGCCATCGGTTACGTCGGCGCCGGCACCGTGGAGTTCCTGCTGGACGCCCGCGGCGAATTCTTCTTCATGGAAATGAACACCCGCCTGCAAGTGGAGCACCCGGTCACTGAAGCCATCACCGGGCTGGACCTGGTGGCCTGGCAAATCCGCGTGGCCCAGGGCGAAGCGCTGCCGATCACCCAGGACCAAGTGCCGCTGATCGGGCATGCGATCGAAGTGCGGCTGTACGCCGAGGACCCGGGCAACGACTTCCTCCCGGCCACCGGGCGCCTGGCGTTGTACCGCGAATCGGCGGCGGGCCCTGGACGGCGGGTGGACAGCGGCGTCGAGGAAGGCGACAGCGTGTCGCCGTTCTACGACCCGATGCTCGGCAAGCTGATCGCCTGGGGCGAGAACCGCGAGCAGGCGCGTTTGCGTCTGCTGGGGATGCTCGACGAGTTCGCCATCGGCGGGCTGAAGACCAACCTGGCGTTCCTGCGGCGCATCATCGCCCATCCGGCCTTCGCCGCCGCCGAGCTGGATACCGGCTTTATCCCGCGTTATCAGGATCAGTTGCTGCCACCGGCCACCGCCTTGAGCGACGAGTTCTGGCAAGCCGCCGCCCAGGCGTTCGCCCAGAGCCAGCCGGACCAGCTGCGCGCCGACGACCGTCATTCCCCCTGGGCCAAGGCCAATGGCCTGCGCATCGGCCTGCCGCGGGAAACCGTGCTGCACCTCGACTGCGAGGGCCAGGACCGGGCGATCAAGCTGGACACCAACGCGGCCATTGCCTTGCACGGCGAACAGCTGTCGATCGAACACAAGGGACTGCGCCAGCAGCACCGGGCGATTCGCCAGGGCGACAGCCTGTACCTGCAGTGGCAGGGCGAGATGCACCGGGTCACGGCCTATGACCCGATTGCCGCGGTGGAGGCCAGCCACAGTCATCATGGCGGCCTGACCGCGCCCATGAACGGCAGCATCGTGCGGGTCCTGGTGCAGGCCGGGCAGAGTGTCGAAGCCGGCGCGCAACTGGTGGTTCTGGAGGCGATGAAGATGGAACACAGCATCCGCGCACCGCAAGCCGGGGTGGTCAAGGCGCTGTATTGCCAAGAAGGCGAGATGGTCAGTGAGGGAAGTGCCCTGGTGGAGCTGGAATAAGCTCCTGAGGCAGAAGATCGTTCCCGCAGCTTTGCGGGAACGATCGTATTTTTACGTCAGAATTTAGCGGTAGCCTGCACTACCACACCAATAATCCGACACTCATCGCTGTAAAGCGTCTTCGGATAAGTCGGATTCAACGGCACCAGATAACGTTGCCCACCCTCTTCCACCAGCTTGCGGAAAATCGCTTCGGTACTGCCCGGGCATTGCACGATCACCAGCTTGCCGGGAACCGCTTCCACCGCCGGATCCACCAGGATCAACATGTCCTGGGCGATGCTCAGGCCACTGGGGGCAATCATCGCGTCGCCCACCACGACCAGCCAGAACGCCGAGCCTTCGGCCTGGTAGTCGGAGAGCTCGTAACGCTCGGCGGCGTAGCCCGCACCACCGGCCTCGCGCACCTCGCCAACGCCCCGCCAGTCGCTGACCGGGTAGCGAAAGTACGGGTTGTACTTCTGCACCAGTGACGGCCCTTCCAGCAGCAACTGGCCCTCGTCATCCACCTGTGGTTTTTCGCGGATCACCAGCGCGACTTCGAGAAAACCCAGGCCGATTTCTTCCAGCACCCGGTTCATGTCTTCGATCTTCGGCTGGCGCCGTTTGCTCAGCCAATGGCCGATGCCGCCCTGGGACATGCCCAGGCGCTCCGCGAGCTTTTCTTGTGTGACCTTGCGGTCCTTCATGTTGGATTTAACCAACTCGATCCATTTGTCCATGGACCGGAACAATACGTTGTGTATTTCCGCCCTCAACACACAAGTTGTAGTATTTGAAACCTAGTCACAAATACATTAAGTATTACCATTCCTCAGACCCTCTTATTCCACGTCAAAGGATGGAACCGCTCATGAGCACAACCAGCAAAGATGCACCGGAACTGGAAACCGATGTCGGCTTCAACGCCCTCAAGGACAGCGAGGCCGCCCGCCGGGCCATGGACTACTACTTGAAGCCGGCTATTGCAGAAGCGTCGATCGACGAGAAGTTCTTCGAAGTCAAAGACAGCATCAGCAGCGAGGAAGCGATGATCCACGCTTCCGACCTGCTGCGTTGTGCCGCGGCCAGCGCCTACGAGGCCGCCGACCACCTGCGGGGAACCCGGCGGGACCTGGCGTTTTCCGTGGTGCACATGATCGACATGGCCAAGGCGCTGGTGGATCGCTCGCTGGACAGCCAGCGCCAGGAATGAGATGCGCGGCAGAATTCGCCCACGGCCGATCCGGCCGATGAACAAGGCTGACAACAGGGACAGGAAATTATTTTCTAAACGGCGGGGAAAAACATTTGACTTGCAAATGATAATGATTATTATTGCAAGCAACTGGTCGCGAGATCAGTCGATAACCCAAGAGACCTTAGGTCGGACTCCTGGATTATCTCCTCATCAGGCTAATCACGGTTTTTGACCCGGCTTTTTGCCGGGTCTTTTTTTTCTGCCAGTTTTTCTGGCTTGGCTTCAGGCTAATGAAGACTGGGTCCCGCTAAATTGGCGGCGATGATAGCAAAAGAATGCCTCATTGCAAGCCGACGCCCGCCGCAACGGCTCGCAAATGCAAAAACAGCGCTTGAGAATCAATCGCATAGCTTCTAAGCTGCTTTCGCGTCAAGGACGACGCCCCCCTCTCCCGTGGAAATTACCCCGGTATTTTCCCTGCCTTGCTAAAGTAACGGCCATAAAAAATCCTGTTCAGGAATCGACCATGACCGTGGCTCAAAGCTCGTTTCAAATCTCTGCCAATTTCGACAGCGGCAATATCGAAGTACTGGATGCCAGCAACCCCTCGCAAGTCCTGCTGGCCATCAAGCCCGATACTCGCAGCGCGCATTTCCAGTGGTTCCACTTCAAGGCCAGCGGCCTGCGTGTCGGCCAGGAACACTGGTTCCGCCTGAGTAATGCCAGCAAGTCCTCGTACAACAAGGCCTGGAGCGGTTATCAGGCGGTGGCGTCCTACGACCACGTCAACTGGTTCCGCGTGCCGACGATTTTTGAAGGCGACACCCTGCGCTTCTGCCTTGAAGCCACCCAGACCCACGCCTGGTTCGCCTATTTCGAACCCTACAGCCGCGGCCGGCATGACTGGCTGATCGAGCAGGCGCTGACCAAGGCCGGCGCCGAACTGCTGGCCACCGGCAAAAGCGTCGAGGGTCGCGATATCCAGCTGCTGCGCAAAGGCAGCGGCGGCGAAGGCCGACGCAAGGTCTGGATCATCGCCCAGCAGCACCCTGGCGAGCACATGGCCGAATGGTTCATGGAGGGCGTGATCGAACGCCTGCAGCACCGTGACGATGCCGAGCTGAACAGGCTGCTGGCCAGCGCCGATCTGTACCTGGTGCCGAACATGAACCCCGACGGCGCCTTCCACGGCCACTTGCGCACCAACGCCATGGGCCAGGACCTGAACCGCGCCTGGCAGAGCGCCAGCCAGGAGCTCAGCCCGGAAGTGCTGTTCGTCCAGCAGCAGATGGAGCAGTACGGCGTCGACCTGTTCCTCGACGTGCACGGCGACGAAGAAATCCCCCATGTGTTCACCGCCGGCTGCGAAGGCAACCCGGGCTACACGCCGCGCCTGGCCAAGCTCGAGGAGCACTTCCGCAGCCACCTGAAACACAAGACCCGGGACTTCCAGACCACCCACGGCTACACCAGGGACAAGCCCGGCGAAGCCAATATGACCCTGGCCTGCAACAGCGTCGGCGAGAAGTTCGACTGCCTGTCGCTGACCCTGGAAATGCCGTTCAAGGACCACGACGATAACCCCAACCCGCTCACCGGCTGGTCGGGCAAACGCTCGATGCAACTGGGCAAGGACGTCCTCAGCACCGTGGCCGACATGGTCGGCATCCTGCGCTGATCCTGCTGCGCTGGCCGCGGCGCGAACCGCGGCCGGCGCCTATTGCACCGGCACCCGCCGGCAATCCTCGGGCCCGAGCAAGCGCCCATCCGCCGAGCGCAGCTCCAGCGGTCGCAGCGGCAGTCCCTGCTCGCGGTCGACCATCAGCGAATGCGCTTCCCCCTCCTCGTAGAAATACGCCTCGCCCCACTGCCGCAGACCGATGATCAGGTTGAACAGGCCGTTGCCCTTCTGCGTCAGCACGTACTCCTGATAGGCACTGCCGTCGGACGCCGGCAGCACCTCGAAGATGCCGTGGGCCACCAGGGTCCGCAGGCGGGCGGCGAGGATGTTCTTGGCCATCCCCAGATTGCGCTGGAACTCGCTGAAGCGGCGGATGCCGTCAAAGGCATCGCGAATGATCAGCAGCGACCACCAGTCACCGATAGCGTCCAGCGAACGGGCCACCGGGCACTCGGCGCCCTCCAGGCTTGTGCGTTTGACCATGATGCAGACTCGCGACAGGAAAGTGGTTGCAATATAAAACCAGCCTCTCTACCGTACAACTGGTTTCATAAAGCAACCAGAACTCACGGAGCCGAGCATGACAGCCGCAATCGCCCCTTTGCCATCCGCCACCATTCCGGCGTCGGTGGTGCTGCTCTTTGCCATTGCCTGCGGGCTGGCGGTGGGCAATGTCTATTACGCCCAACCCCTGCTCGATGCCATGGCCCACAGCCTGGACATGCCGCGAGCGACCATCGGCCTGGTCATCACCCTGACCCAGGTCGGCTACGGTCTCGGCCTGCTGTTCCTGGTGCCGCTGGGCGACCTGCTGAACCGCCGGCGCCTGATCGTCGGCCAGACGAGCTTGTCGGTCGTGGCCCTGTTGATGGTGGCGCTGGCGGCGGACAGCACTTGGCTGTTGCTGGGCATGGCCCTGACCGGGCTGCTCGCGGTGGTGACCCAGGTGCTGGTGGCCTATGCCGCCAACCTGGCCGCGCCAGGCGAACGTGGCCAGGTGGTGGGTAGCGTGACCAGCGGCATCGTGCTCGGGATCCTGTTGGCGCGCACGGTCTCGGGAACCATGGCCGACCTGGCCGGCTGGCGTTCGGTGTACCTGCTGTCGGCCGGGCTGACCCTGCTGATGGCGCTGCTGTTGTGGCGGGTGCTGCCCAAGGTCGAGCAACCGGCGGCAATGCACAGCTACGGCCAACTGATCCGTTCGCTGTTCGGTCTGTTCCGCGAAGAAAAGGTCCTGCGCGACCGAGCGGTGCTGGCGATGCTGATCTTCGGTGCCGGCACCGTGTTATGGACCCCGCTGGTGCTGCCCCTGAGCGCCCCGCCGCTGTCGCTGTCGCACACCGAGATCGGCCTGTTCGGCCTCGCCGGGGCGGCCGGAGCCCTGGGCGCCTCGCGTGCCGGACGCTTGGCCGACCGTGGCCTGGGACAATGGACCAGCGGCCTGGCGCTGAGCCTGATGCTGGCCTCCTGGTGGCCGATCGCCTACACCCAATCGTCGCTCTGGGCCCTGCTGCTGGGGGTGATCGTCTTCGACCTGGGTTTGCAGGCGGTGCATGTCACCAGCCAGAGCCTGATCTACAGCACCCGCCCCGAGGCCCAGAGCCGCCTGGCCGCGGGCTACATGCTGTTCTATTCGATCGGCAGCGCCAGCGGCTCGATCGGCGCCACCGCCCTGTACGCCTGGGCGGGCTGGACCGGGGTATGCCTGCTGGGCGCCGCGATCAATGGCGTGGCGCTGCTGTACTGGCGGTGGAGCCTGAACCCGCGCAAAGCCCCGGTGTGTGCCGGTTGAAACACATTGCCAGGGCTCTTGAGCGCACTGCCCTGCTCTCAGCCCTTGCCGCGCAGCATGCTTTCCAGCACCCCGTCGCGGCGCACCCAGCCATGGAACAGCGCCGCCGCCAGATGCAGCAGCACCGTCAGGAACAGCAGGTAGGCGAGAAAGCCGTGGGCCTTGCGCAACCAGGCGAACAGCGGGGCATTGGCAGGCAGGAGCGACGGCAGCTGCAGCGAACTGCCAAGCATCACCGGATCACCCGCCGCTGAAATCATCGCCCAGCCCAGCAGCGGCAGGATCAGCATCAGCGCGTACAGCAGCACATGGGAGGCCTTGGCCGCCAACGCCTGCCAGCCCGGCAGGTCCGCCGGCAGTGGCGGTTGCCGGGTGGAAAAGCGCACGACCAGGCGCACGATCACCAACAGCAGAATGGCAATGCCCAGCGGCTTGTGCAGGTGGATCAGCCACTCATGGCGCTCGGACACCGAGGTCACCATGCCGGCGCCGATAAACAGCATGCCGATGATCATCAGCGCCATCAGCCAGTGCAGCAGGCGCGCCAGTGGCGCGAAGTGGTTTGGTTGGGCGCTCATGGGCGGGACTCCTGGGCAGCGTGGGGCAATTGATCGACTTCACTGGTGCGGCGCAGATAGGAACTGGCGTAAGCCGCCGAACGGGCCGCCAGCAGCGGGTCGTCGGAGGCGGCAATGCCGCTCGGCAGCACCAGCGGGTCGTAGTTGATGTCGCGGCATTCGCCCTCGTTCTGCGGCTGGCTGCGCTCCAGCACCAGGGTCCCGGCATTCAGCACCTTGCGCTCGCTGGGCCAGGCCTTGCTGGCGTCGTCGGTCGGGTCGCCCGGGTTGGCCAGGGTGATGCTCAAGCGCCAGCGCAACGGCCCCGCAGCCAGGCGCTGCACCAGGTCTTTTTCCAGGAAGTCGTTACCCTCAGGCACCACCGCGTCGGGCGCGTCCTGGGTCAGCGGCACCACGCCCCAGCGCACCGCCTGGCGTTGCCCGGTGGCGCTCACCAGGTAAAACGCGTTGATGCCGTTGTAGGTTTCGGTGGCGTAGCTGGCCGAGGGCTTGGCGCTTTTGATCCATTGCAGGAACGGCATGGCTTCCGGGTGGGCGGCGAAAAACGCCGGCACGCTGGCCGGGTTCGGCTTGCCGGTCGCCGGGTCTGGCGCACTGGCCTGCTGCAACTGGTAAAACGCTTCGGGGGTGCCCACCGGGAACACCGGCATGCTGTTCATCCCGGTGCGCCATTGCTGGCCGTTGGCCTGAGTGAAACGCAGCGCCAGGCTGCGGATCGGCACACTGCCGTCAGGTGCATAGGGGTTGCCGGGGGGCAAGGCGAAACGCCCGACCACCGGGGTCCGCGCTTCGTTGAACACCTGGGCGCTGGAATAGCTGCGGGCTTCGCCGCTGCTCTCGAAATAACCGACCACGCACACACCCTTGGCGTGGTTGCGACGGAAGCCCGGATGTACGCCGTTGTTTTTCTCCAGCACATCCACCAGGGCCTTGGGGGTCAGGCGCTGCGGATCGAAAGTGCCGTTTACATAAGCCATGGCGCCGGCCAGGGCCGCGACCACCAGGGCGATCCCGCCCAGACGCAGGCTCAGGCTGGCCGCGCTCAAGGGCGGACGATCAGGGGGTGATGGACGATCTACCATGAATATCTCCAGGGCCGCGGGCCACAGGTGGAAAGGACAGGTCAGACGTACCCCGGCAAGCTTTATTCCCGTCGCCGATATTTATTTTCCGAGCACTGGAATAACCTGCACGACCAGGCGTCTGGCTGTTGCAAGCACGCTGTTGCAAGCGTAGCGACTGGCCAACGATCCGCAGGAACCCATGAACGATATCGACGAACAGCTGCGTGAAATCATCCCCCGGTTGCGGCGTTTCGCCCTGTCCCTGAGCCGTCAGCCCAGCAGCGCCGACGACCTGGTGCAAGCGAGCCTGGAACGGGCGCTGTCGAGCTGGGGCGAAAAACGCCCCGAGGGCGATCTGCGGGCCTGGCTGTTCGCCATTCTCTACCGCCAGTTTCTCGACGCGCACCGCCGCTCACGGCGTTATGCGCGCATGCTGGAATTCTTCACCGGGCGCGACGACGCCCAGCCTTCGGTGGAACGCAGCGTGGTCGCGCAATCGACCCTGGAAGCCTTCGACCGCCTGCCCGCCGAACAGCGCGCGCTGTTGCTCTGGGTCTCGGTGGAGGGCCTGAGCTACAAGGAAGTCGCCACTATCCTCGACGTGCCCACCGGCACCGTGATGTCCCGCCTGTCCCGGGCGCGCCAGGCCCTGCGCCAGCTCAGCGACGGCGAAATCAGCAGCCCTTCTTTGCGGATACTCAAATGATCAGCCTGCCCCCCAGCGAACGCGATCTGCACGCCTACGTCGACCATCAGCTCAGCGAGAGCGACCGGCGCCTGCTGGAGACCTACCTGAGCAGCCACCCGCAGCTCGCCGCCCAGGTCCAGGCCTGGCAGCAGGACGCCCAGCAGCTGCGCGCGGCCCTCGGCGGTGCCTTGCAGCAACCGGTCAACCCCAACCTCGACCCGGCGCTGATTCGCCAGCGCCTCAAGCGCCAGTCGCGCCGCCACCTGGCCAGCGCCGCGCTGCTGTTGATCGCCCTCGGCGTCGGCGGCCTGAGTGGCTGGCAGGCGCGGGAAATGACCCTGGCCAGTGCTCTGCCGCTGCCAATGACCGACGCCCTGCAGGCCTATCGCCTGTTCGCCCAGCAAGGCGTCCTCCCGGCCGACCTCGAAGTCCGGGGCAACGGCGCCATGCAGGCCTGGCTCGATCGCTATTTCACCCAGGCCGAGCGCCTGCCGGACCTGCGCGAGGCCGGGTTCCAGGCGGTCAGCGGGCGTTTGCTGAGCACCGATCAAGGACCGGCGGCGATGGTGCTGTACGAGGACCAGGGTGGGCACAGGATCAGTTTCTATATCCGCCCGCCGGGACCGAAGAACTACCTGCTGCCCCGGGGCAGCCGCAGCGATGGCGAACTGCAGGCCGACTACTGGTCCGACAGCGGCTACAACTACGCCATGGTCAGCCCCAGCGGTTCGGCGGTGGCGCAGCGGCTGCAGGATACCCAGAAGTTCTGACCCATGGCAGCCGCATCCCCGTGGGCCGGCCTTGAGACCGCCAGAGGTCCTTCGGACCTATCGCAGCCTGCGGCAGCGGCTACCTCGACCCCGTCATCTGGGCCATCACCTTCTCCTGTAGCCGCTGCCGCAGGCTGCGATCGGCAGCGAAGCAGCCGCAGGATCTGCGCCACACCACAAACACCTGCGACTAGCACAATAGGGGCACTCCCCCCTTAAAACCCCACATCCAGCACCACGTTGTCGATATAGGTCCCCGCCGGCGGCGTGGCCTGGTCGGTGTAGATCCGGGCGTTGTAGTTGAACACCTGGCTGCCGGTGCCCAGGCCGTTGCCGGGGTTCACCTCGGCGCCGGAACTGGCCCGCCGCGCCGCGCCCACGCTGCCCCAGCGGGTGGTGCCGGCGCTTTTGAAGATGTCGTAGGCCAGGTAGTTGCCCCCCGAGATCATCCGCCGCCGCCCGCCGACGCTGACGGGCTGCTGGCCATCGTCCAGGCCCACGGTGTAGGCACTGCCCTTGGTACAGGCGAGGTTGATGGTCTGCCCGCTGACAGTGGCGAAGGCGCTGATCACCGGCGCGCTGCCGAAGCTGATGTTGGGCGCGGTGATCACGCAGTCGTTGGCCACCGTCAGGTTGACCGTCAGGCTGGCGACGCCGCTGCCGATATCGCGCCCCAGGCATGCGCCCAGCGCACCGATCCCCGCGCAGTAGTTCCAGCTCCAGGCAATGCTCAGGGTCTCGGTGTAGATGCCGGCGGCGACGTTGCTGCCGGTGATGCTGCCCAGGTAGATCGGTATGGCCTTGGCCACGGTCGGGCTGCCCAGCAGCCCCAGGGCGTCGACGATGGAGTTGCGCGCGAAGTCGAACTGCACGCCGCGGGTGATGGGGTAATTGGTGCTGTTGTCGCCGTAGATCGTGTAGCCGATGACATCGCCGGTGGGGCCCAGCAGCCCGCTCTGCGAGGAGGTGATGGTGGCGTAGAAATGGTCGTTGCTGGCCATCAGGGTCGCCAACGAGCCGGTGCAGGCCAGGCCGGCGTTGGTGCTGGAAGCAGGTTGCGAGGTGGTGCGCACCAGGATCGAACTGAGGGTGCCGAAACTCGCCGGCGAGGTACTGACCACCGAGCACAGGGCCTGGGCCGCCCCTGGCAACAGCAGCGCCAGCAGCAACAACCCCCGCCCCCAAAAACGACGCAACCTGTCCATGTTCACTGACTCCCGATTCCGTTCATGCATCCTCACTGACACACCAGCGGCCCGATCAACGGCACCTGTTCCTGCTCCGGCTCCAGGGCAAAGCTCACCTGGCAGCTGCTGCCGTCGGCGAGGCTGACCCGCAGGTTGTTGTTCGGCGCCAGGTTTTCCAGGTACACCAGGCCGTCCCAGCCCACCACCGTCTGGGCGCCGCTCTGTTCGTGGGTCACCAGGCTGCCCAGGGGCAACTCATGGTGCCGAGCGTCCACCAGGACCAGGCTGGCGGCGAGGATGCGGGTCAAGGGGAACTCCACCAGATAGCCGCTGCCACGACGCACCGCGACCCGCTGTTCGACCAGCGGGCTCTGCACGTTGGCCGGCAGGTTCAGCGGGTCGATCTCGTATTTGCCGCGGTAATAGGCGCTGCTCCAGGGCACCAGCAGATGGCCGTTCTTATCGGTGCTTCCTACCAGCTGGTTTTCATAGCGCACCGGAATATCCCGGTAACCGTCGGTGCTGACCACCACGAAGGCGTCATCGATGCGATTGGCGGCGAACACCTGGTGGTCCATCCACACCAGCGAACCGCTGGCATCGGCCCAGCGGGTTTGCGCCTCGCTGGAACCATAGACCCCGGCCTGCAATTGCACCGACTGCAAACGCCAGGTCAGGTCGGCCTGGCGGTAGGCCGGCGCATCGCCCTGGGCATATCCGAGATTGAAGCCGAAGCCGCCCTCGCTGGGCACCGCCCGGCTGTAGTTGACCCGCTGCCGGTTCTGCCCGTCCTTGCTGCGTTCGCTGCTCAGGCTGAGGCTGCCGTGGAGGTCGAACGGAATCACCAGTTGGGCCTGGACCGCCCAGTTGCTGTCGCCGATCTCACGGTTGGCCGACAGGTAGAAACTGCTGCTGCGCCACAGCGGCTTGCTCCAGGTCAGGTTGAGCAGGCGAGTGCGCGAGTCGTCCGCGGCGCGCACATCGAAATAGCCGGCGCCGAGGCTGCCGTAGCGCTCGAGGTTGAGGCTCAGGGTCAGCTGTTCGCTGCGCTGGCTGAGGCTGGCGTAGGGGCTGTCCACCAGCGTCAGGTCGGCATAGCCGTCGCGGCGCTGCATGCGCTGGTAGGAGAGGCTGTAGCGTTGGCTGCTGTACTGGTAACCGAGGCTGATCTGCTGCCCGCCCTGGCCGTCGAAGCGGCTCTGGCTGATGGCGCTGTTGAGCACACCGAAGTTGCCCAGGCGCAGGTTGCCGCCGAAGCCGCCGAGGGTCAGGGACTCTGCAGCTTCGGCATGGCCTTCCAGGGTCAGGTTATTGCTCAGACCGTAGCGCAGGCTGCCGGAGGTGACGCCTGGGCCATAGCTGAAATCCTTTAGCGTGTAGTCGCGGCGCAGGGTCCCGGCGGCTACCGAGAAATCGCTCAGGCCTTGTTGCAGCAGGCTGCTGGTGACATAGAACGGCACGGTGGTGGACACCTGTCGCCCCAGGGCATCGGTGGTCACCACCACCGCTTCGCCGGCACCGTTGATGAACGGGATATTGGTCAGGGTGTAGGGCCCCGGCTGCAGGTCGGCGCTGCTGGACTTGTAGCCGTTGATAAACAGGTCCACCGAGGACGGCACCGCCGCCTCCCCGGCGAACTGCGGCAAGGGGTAGGTCACCAGATCCGGGCGCACGGCAAAGTCGCGGGACAGTTGCACGCCGCCCAGGCGCACCGCGTTGCTCCAGGGCAAGGCGCTGCTGACCAGGTCGCCGGCCTCGTAGGTCAGCAGGCGTTCGTCATCGGAGTAACGCCAGGTCGTGTCGTAGCGGCGGTAGCCGTTGTTCAGCGTGCCCTCGCCGAGGCCGGAAAAGGTCCGCCGGTACTGGCCGGTGTTGGACAGGGTGCCCCAGCTGTCGAACAGCCGCACCTCGTTCCAGGCGGCCAGGTAGGTGCCGGCATCGTCGGTGTCGTTGAGGTACAGATCGTAATTGAGCAAGGCGCCGAAACTGCTCAGCGCCGGGGTTCGTGGATAGGCCTGGCGGCTGCCGATCCGTTGCTCCGGCAGCCAGTCCGGCGGCACCTCCAGCAACAGGCGCTGGCCCTGGCTGTCGTAGTCGCTGTGCAGCCCTCGCAGGCTGTCGAGGGCGACCTGCGCATCGAGCCCCTCGGGCAATTTCATCCCGCTTTCCCGCAGGGCCTGGGCCGGCACGAACAGGCGTCCGGCACGTTGCTCGACAGCGATCACTCGCCCGGTATTCATCTGATTGACCACCAGTTCCAGGAACAGCTGGGCATCGCTGATCGCTTCCATGCCGCTGGGCGGCGGCGGCAGTTCGCCCCCCAGGCTGGCGGAGGCGAACACCCAGCAACACAGCCCGCTCGCCGCCCACCCCGGGCGCCAGAAACGACGAGCCGCGCCGAGGCTCATTGTGGCTTTTCGTCCATCGATGGAGACCTTTCTTCCATGGTCAGCCGTGGTTCCCGTTACCGGTCAGCCCGAGCGGCAGCTCTGCAACCCCGCCTGTCCGCGGCGGCAAGCGGCTTTAGCGGGCCGGCGCAACGCTCTGCACCTGCGGCGCGCCATTGACCCGCACCTGCAGCACCGCGTCCGTGGTCGGCGTAGCGGGCAACGGCCAGCGCATGATCGCCCCCGGCAGCACGTAGCCCAGCAGCCCTTCCACCAGCGGCCGGGTCTGCCCCGCCTGCTTGAACGCCACGTCGGTCAGGCGCGCATGCACCGCGCCCTGGTTGCGCACCTCCACGTAATTGCGCCCATCCACCGCCACCTTGCGCCAGCTCAGCTCGGGCACGCCGGCGCTTTTCGGGTCGCGCTGGCGGGTGCTGTCTTCCTTGCTCCAGAGCCCGGCCCCGTAGGCGAACAGCGGCACCGAATAGCGCATCTGGAACCGGATGGCCGCCGCCGTCTTGCCCTCGCCTTCGGCAATCGGCGGCTGCGCCGAGGGGATTTCATCGATGATGATGCGGTAGGCCAGTTCCTGGCCGGGCGGGACTTCGCGGGTCCGGGTCAGGCGCACCAGTTGCTTCTGCCCGGGTGCGATCTTCGCCACCGGCGGGCTGCCGATCACCTCCCGCTGGTTCTGGTACTGGTCCTCGAAGCCGCTCTGGCTCCAGGCAAAGACCCGGATCTGCAGGTTGGCGGTTTCCGTGCCGCGGTTTTCCAGCCACAAGGCGCTGGCTTGCTGGTCGGCCTCCAGCACCGGGTCGATCGGCCAGATCAGCACCGAGCTGGCGGCGCTTGCCTGGGCCGCCCCCAGCAACGCCATGGCCAGCACGGCACAACGAATGGCCTGCAAGCGCCGGGAAGTCGAATACATGCTGCTACTCCTTATGGTCTTGCTCCATCACCACGACAGCTGCACCTGCAGCACATCGCTGTACGTCCCCCCAGGCTGGTTACCCGGTAATTGCACCTGGCCGTAGATCGGCAGGCTGATGTCGTTCGCGTCGCTGTAGGCCACCGCCACGCTCTGGCCAATGCCCAGGCTCTGGCTGAACGCGGCGTCGCGAAACAGCTGATAAGCCACCCGCGCACTGCCGCCATCGAGCTGCATGTGCCGTCCGCTGCTGTTGTACTGGCCGCCGTCGACACTCATGTTCAGGGTCACCCCCGGTGTGCATTGCAGCTGCACGCTGCTCGCCAGGGCGACCTGCAACGTGCTGGTGGACAACGCCGACTGGCTGCCGAAGTTCAGGCTGCCGTAATTGCTCACCCCGCCCACCACCAGACACCCGGCGACCACCGTGGCGCTGACCTGGAAGCTCTGGCTGGTCACCGCTGCCAGGGGCAGCGGCAGGCTGCTGGCACCGAACAGCACCAGCGCCGCGCAGGCGTGACGGGCCATGGCGTCAGAAGGTCAGTTCGACGGCGACGGTATCGGTGTAGGTCCCCGCCGGCAGGCCGGCCTTGCCAAGCGCCTTGCCGTAGATATTGACGGTCTGCGCCACACCGGTGCTGGTGGCCAGGTTGATGACATCGTCGATGGCCAGGAGCTGCGAGTGGCCGGAGTCGGTGTACAAGTCGTAAGGCACGAAGTTGCCGCTGCCATCGGCCAGGGCCCGGGTACCACCGGCGGACTCACCGTCATGGGCGCCCGCGCGGACCTTCACCACCGGGCTGGTGCCGCTGGAGCAGAGGATCGACAAGGCCCCGCCGCCGCCACCGAGCACCTGGGCCGTGGCCTGGGTGAACAGGCTGTCGGTGGTGCCGAAGTTCAGGGCGCCGAAGTTCAGGCCGCTGCTGCCGCCTGCGCCGTTGACCTGGCAACTGCTGGTGAGAATCAGGCTGGACGTGATCTGGCCGGTGACCGTCGCGGCCTGGGCACTGGAGAAGATCGCGAGGCCAAGCAGGGCCAGGGCCATCCGGGATACAAACATATGCATGACATTCGTCCTCTTGGGGTTTACCAATCCAGCGTGACCGTCAGGGTGTCGGTGTAGACCCCTGCCGGCAGCGCGCGGGTATTCGCGACCACCGAGCCAAACACCGGGATCGGTACCTGGGCTCCACTGGTAACGGCGAAATTGTGTTGTTGACCGATGCTGTAGCTGTCGCTGCCGGACGCATCGAGGAACAGCCGATAGGCAATGGTCTGGCGGCCATTGCTCAGGCGCCGGGTGCTGCCGTCGCCGTTCAGGCCGCCGTCGATGGTCACGGTGAACCCGGTCACCGAAGGGTTGCAGGCGACTTCCAGGTGGCCATTGCCAGCGCCGCTGAGGCTGGCATTCAGGGGATTGGCCCAGGTCGGGCCGTGCTGGCCGAAATCCAGCAGGCCGAAGTCGCTGAGCGGGCTTTCGGGGGTGCTGGTGGCGCCATTGGTCACTTCACAGCCGGCGATGATGGTCAGCCGCGCATGGATCTGCCCGCTGATCGCCGCTTGCGCGTGCTCAGCCAGCAGTAGCAGGGAACCCAGGGCCGCCAGCGCCCAGCGTCTACTTGTCATACCGCATCCATCCCAGATCCATCAGGACTCTCCCTTGACCGCTCATGGCGAGCGACTTCCCTGTACCGCCCGGACCCACCGGACGGCTCCTTCACAGTCACTACCAGGTAACCGTCACTTTCAGCAGGTCGGAATAACGACTGACCCGCGGGATCTCGGCCAACGGTTCGATCCGCCCGTACAACGGCAGGTCCACCGACCCCGAGTCCGGCACCCGGCCGCTCACCGGCACGTTCACCGGCAGCGGAATGCGCCGGGCCGGGTCCTGGTACAGGCGATACGGAATGGGTTTGCTGTGTTCGGCACTGCCGGCCAGGTAGCGCACTTCGCCGACGCCTCCGTGTTGTCCGCCGTCGACGCGCAATTGATAAGGGGTGTCCGGGTTGCATTCGAGCCTGGGCAGGCGGGCGTCGAGCAACGCCGCGCTGAGGGGACCGGCGGGGTTGTCGAGGCGCGGGCTGCTGCCAAAATCCAGCACGCCCAGTTGCTCGATGCCGGCATCGCGCTGCTGCCCCACCAGCTGGCAGCCACGCTGCACGTTGACCCGGACCTCCACCTGGAGCTCCGCGGCCCATGCCGTCGCGCCAAGCAGCATGCTCATGACTGCGAAAACCAGCTTGCCATTCAACGCCTCAATCCTTTTGAGGAACGATAGGTACAGCTCAGGTTAGTCAGCGCTGGGGAAATCGCCAGCGTCGGGGGGGCAAGCCGCGTGCCAATAAAACAGCCCCCTGAGCGCCCGGTGCACCGTGGTCGAACACAGTGACACGGGCAAAAAGCTGTACCGACCCGAGCTTTTCGTAGAACCAATCGGTGCCTTCAGACAGCGCTGGATGCCGGGCCGGGGATTGGTTAAATTACCGCGCCGGTTCCAGGGGGGGAGCGGGCCTGGAACAATCGGGGTGACACCATTGGCCGCTTTACCGCCAAACCGCTCGCTACGCCCATCGCGCTGGCCCAGGCTGCGCGCGTTCTTCGGCAAGGCCTTCGCCCGGCCCGCCGCCAGTACCAGCCATGGCCGGGTGATTCACGAGTATTTCCGGCACAAGGCCCACGACCAGGGCTACACCCTGAGCCACAGCCAGCAGCGGGTGATCGACTACATGGCCCAGCAGGCCAACGCCCTGCTCCAGCCAGACGCCAGGCCACACGCCAGCCGCAGCCTGTATCTTTATGGCGCGGTGGGACGGGGCAAAAGCTGGCTGCTGGACGGCTTCTTCCGCGCCATCCCGCTGGCGGAAAAACAGCGCCTGCACTTCCACGATTTCTTCGCCCAGCTGCATCAGGGCATGTTCCGTCACCGTGAGCAGCCCGACGCCCTGGAGGCCACCCTCGACGAACTGCTCAGCCATTGCCGGGTGCTGTGCTTCGACGAGTTCCACGTCCACGACATCGGCGACGCGATGCTGATCACGCGGCTGTTCAAGGCCCTGTTCCAGCGCGGCATCCTGCTGCTGGTGACCTCCAACTACGCCCCCCAGGGCTTGCTGCCCAACCCGCTCTACCATGCGCGCTTCAAGCCGGTGATCGACCTGATCGCCAGCCGCATGCAGGTGATGGAGGTCGGCGGCCCACACGACTACCGCAGCCAGCCCCGCAGCCATTCGCAGCAGGTATTCACCCAGGGCCGTTACCTGTGGCCCGGCAGCGAGCAGCAGCGCCAGAGCCTGGGCCTGCCACCACGCAACAGCCCGACCTCGGCGCTGATGGTCGGCGCGCGCCAGCTCCAGGTGCGGTTGTGCGAACAACACCGCGTGGGTTTTGCCTTCAGTGACCTGTGCGAACAGCCGACCGCGGTCATGGACTACCTGGAGCTGAGCCGGCGTTTCGACCATTGGATCATCGACGAGCTGCCCGAGCTGGGCGAATGCCCGATTGCCGTGCAGCAGCGCTTTATCAACCTGATCGACGTGCTGTACGACCAGGACAAACACCTGACCCTGATCGGCGAACGCTCCCTGCGCGAGAGCTTGGGCGGCAACGCCATCGACCTGGCGCGCACCCGCAGCCGCCTGGGCCAGTTGCAGGAAATCGCCGCGGATACGCCACTACCCTGAACCGGCGGTCGCCACCCGCCGCCCCGCGCCGCTATCATGGCGGCCATTTCCAGGGCCACGCGCCCTCCTCCTGCCTGAGTGTCGAATCTGTTCATGGATACCCTTGCCCAACTGCGAGCCGGTCAATTGGCCGGGCTCAAGCGTCTGGACCTGTCTTGCGGGCTGACCGAATTCCCCCGGGAGATCTTCGACCTGGCGGACTCGCTGGAAGTGCTCAACCTCAGCGGCAACGCCCTGAGCAGCCTGCCGGACGACCTGCACCGCCTGACCCGCCTGCAGGTGCTGTTCTGCTCCGATAACCACTTCACGCAAATGCCGGCCTGCGTCGGCCAGTGCGCGCAACTGAGCATGGTCGGTTTCAAGGCCAACCGGATCGAACGGGTGCCCGCCGCCGCCCTGCCGCCCCTGTTGCGCTGGCTGATCCTCACCGACAACCGCATCGAGGAGCTGCCGGACGAGCTGGGCCAGCGCCCGCACCTGCAAAAGCTGATGCTCTCCGGCAACCGCCTGACCCGACTGCCCCAGAGCCTCGGCCAATGCCACCAGCTGGAGCTGATCCGCATCGCCGCCAACCGCCTCAGCGCATTGCCGGCCTTCCTGCTGGGCCTGCCATGCCTGACCTGGCTGGCCTATGCCGGCAACCCGCTGGAATCCGAGGCCGACGCGGCGGCGCTGGAGTCAGTGGCGCAGATTCCCTGGGCCGAGCTGGAGTTGCAGCAGCGCCTGGGCGAAGGCGCCTCCGGGGTGATTCACCAGGCCCGCTGGCAGCGCCCCGGACAAGCGTCAGTCGAGGTGGCGGTCAAGCTGTACAAGGGCAGCATGACCAGCGACGGCTCGCCGCTGCATGAAATGAACACCTGCATCAGCGCCGGCCGGCACCCGAACCTGATCCGGGTCGAAGGCCGGATCAGCGATCACCCCCAGGGGCAGAACGGCCTGGTGATGCAGTTGATCGAGCCGAGCTACCGCAACCTGGCGGCCTTGCCGAGCCTGGCCTCCTGCACTCGCGACATCTACGACGAGAGCAGCCGTTTCAGCGCCGACGCGGCCTTGCGCATGGCCCGCGGCATCGCTTCGGTCGGCGCGCACCTGCACCGCCAGGGCATCACCCACGGCGACCTGTACGGCCATAACATTCTGTGGAACCCGGAGGGCGAGTGCCTGCTGGGGGATTTTGGCGCGGCGTCCTTCCATGCGCTGGCCGACACCGAGGAAACCCGGGCGCTGCAACGCATCGAAGTACGGGCCTACGGCATTCTGCTGGAGGAGTTGCTGGCAAGGATCGAGTCGGGCCTGAGCCCGCGGCAGCACGAACGCCTGCAAGCGCTGGTCAGCGACTGCTGTCAGCCGCAGGTGCTGGCGCGGCCGGGGTTTGCTGAAGTCGGGGACGTGTTGCGGGGGATTTGAAGAGCATCGCCAGCCAGCTCGCTCCTGCTGGAGCTTGCCGGCTGGCGCAAGAATCGCTCAGGTAGCGCGATTCACCGGGCTGGATTAACCCGCCAGGCCGACGAACATGTCTTGCACGTCGTCATGGTTGTCCAGGCCTTCGAGGAAGGCTTCGACTTCCGCCATCTGCTCGTCGGACAGGCCGCTGACCGGGTTCTTCGGCTGGTAGCCTAGCTTGGCCGACAGCACGGTGAAGCCTTGCTCGGGCAGGGCTTTCTGCACTGCGTCGAGGTCCGCAGGCTCGGTCAGGAACAGGGTCGCGCCCTCTTCGCCCGGCTCGAAATCCTGGGCCCCGGCTTCGATGGCTGCCAGTTCCGGATCGGCGTCCGGGCTGTCCGGCATGGCTTCGATCATGCCGACATGGTTGAAGTCCCAGGACACCGAACCCGAAGCGCCCAGCTGGCCCTTGCGGAAAGCCACGCGGATTTCCGCGACGGTGCGGTTGATGTTGTCAGTCACGCACTCGACGATCAGCGGCACCTGGTGCGGCGCGAAACCTTCGTAGGTCACGCGGTGGTACTGCACGGTCTCGCCGAGCTGGCCCGAACCTTTCTTGATCGCACGCTCCAGGGTCTCGCGGGGCATCGAGGCCTTTTTCGCCTGCTCCACCACCAGACGCAGGTGTGCGTTGGTGGCGACGTCAGCGCCGTTGCGGGCAGCAATGGTGATCTCTTTGACCAGCTTGCCGAAGATCTTGCCCTTGGCGTTGGCTGCTGCTTCTTTGTGTTTAACCTTCCACTGTGCGCCCATTACTCACTCTCTTTGATCTGTGGCGTCGAGTTGGATTTGGCCGACGCGATGGGCAAGTTTATACGGCCTGAAGGCACCAATCGACCAAAAAGTCAGATCCGCGACCACCTGTCCCGCCCCTCAGCCCTTGTCGGCCTTGCCCGTCACGGCGGCGAGCCGGGCCAGGCGCACGTTGCATCGACTGCGCACAGGAGCCGTGTTGGCACGAGGTGACGACCTTTCTCGATAGGCTGCGCGACCGCCCGGCTCGCTCCCTGTAGCCGCTGCCGCAGGCTGCGTTCGGCCCGGAACGGCACGCGCCCTTGAGGCCCCAGGAAGGCCCTGCGGGCCTTATCGCAGCCTGCGGCAGCGGCTACAGGTTCAATGCGTGGGCGCCAGCGCCAGGAAGGCCTGGATCAGGCGCAACTCCCGACGCCGCTCCAGGCAGCCGAGCATGTGCCGGTTCAACAGCCCCTCGCCGATGATCGGCAGCGCCCGCACCCGCGGGTCGGGGCTGAGTTCCAGCGACGACACCACGCCCACGCCCAACTGCGCCGCCACCGCCTCGGTCACTGCCTCGCGGCTGTCGAGCTCCAGCAGCACCTTGGGGTTGATTCCGGCCTGGGTGCAGGCCGCGTCAAAGGTGCGGCGGGTAATCGAGCTGGGTTCGCGCAGGACCATGATCACCTGGTCCAGCCGCTCCAGCCGCACGCCCTCGGGCTCGGCCAGCCATGGATGGCCCTGCGGCACCAGCGCGCAGATCCGCGACTCGCCGAGGCTCTGCAGGTGCAGGCCCTTGCGCGGTTCGACCTCGGTCAGCACCGCCACATCGGCATGCTCCGAAAGCAGCGCCGCCAGGGTTTCCTGGGCATTGCCCAGGCGCAGGTTGACGGTAATCCCCGGATAGCGCTCGCGCAGGCTGGCGAGCATCGGCATCACCATATGTGGGCCGTCCGCCGCCACTTCCAGGCGCCCGGTGAGCAGTTGCCGGTTGGCTTCGAGCATGGCCTGGGCCTCTTCGGCCAGGCCGAACAGGGCGCGGGTGATCGCCGCCAGCTTGATGCCCTCTTCCGTCAGTTCGACCCGGCGCGCGGTACGCCGCAGCAGGGTGATCTGGTAGTGCTCCTCCAGCGCCTTGATATGCCCGGTGACCGCCGGCTGGCTGATGAACAGCCGCGCGGCGGCCCGGGTGAAGCTGCCTTCACGGGCCACGGCATCGAATGCGCGCAGTTGGAACAGGTTCATATCTATCGGCCTCACTTATGGCTGATATAACAACAAACAATTTGATTGATAGCGAGGCAAACTGCAATTTAAGCCCCGTAGTTTTTATCCCAAGCGCATCCCATAACGCTTTTGCGAGGACACCCGAATTGAGTACTGCCGCGCCCATCCTGCTCACTCCCGGCCCCCTGACCACTTCGGCCCGTACCCGCCAGGCGATGCTGCTGGACTGGGGTTCATGGGATGACCGTTTCAACCAGCTGACCGCCAGCGTCTGCGAACAATTGCTGGCCATCGTCAACGGCGCCGCCAGCCACCACTGCGTGCCCCTGCAAGGCAGCGGCACCTTCGCCGTGGAAGCCGCCATCGGCACCCTGGTGCCACGCGACGGCAAGGTGCTGGTGCTGATCAACGGCGCCTACGGCAAGCGCCTGGCGAGGATCTGCGAAGTGCTGGGTCGCGATTTCAGCACCTTCGAAACCGCCGAGGACCAGCCCTCCACCGCCGCCGACGTCGATCGCCTGCTGCATGCCGATGCCACCATCAGCCATGTGGCGCTGATCCACTGCGAAACCAGCACCGGGATCCTCAACCCGCTGCCGGACATCGCCCAGGTGGTCGCCGGTCATGGCAAACGCCTGATCATCGACGCCATGAGTTCCTTCGGCGCGCTGCCGATCGATGCCCGGCAGGTGCCGTTCGACGCGCTGATCGCCGCGTCCGGCAAGTGCCTGGAAGGCGTCCCCGGCATGGGCTTCGTCTTCGCCCGCAAGGAAGCCCTGGCCGCGGCCGCCGGCAATTCGCACTCGCTGGCCATGGACCTGCACGACCAGCACAGCTACATGACCAAGACCGGGCAATGGCGCTTCACGCCGCCGACCCACGTGGTCGCGGCGCTGCACGAAGCCCTGCTGCAATACCACGAAGAAGGCGGCCTGCCGGCGCGCCACCAGCGTTATGCCGCCAACTGCCAGGCGCTGCTCGACGGCATGGTGCAACTGGGCCTGCGCAGCTTCCTGCCGGCGGCGATCCAGGCGCCGATCATCGTCACCTTCCACGCGCCGAACGATCCGCGCTACCAGTTCAAGGAGTTCTACGAACGGGTCAAGGCCAAGGGTTTCATCCTCTACCCCGGCAAGCTGACCCAGGTCGAAACCTTCCGCGTCGGCTGCATCGGCCACGTCGACCCGGCCGGGATGCGCGCCGCGGTCCAGGCCATCGCCGATGTGCTGCGGGAAATGCAAGTGCTGGATATCTGACCCCGACACACAACCTGTAGGAGCAGGGGGGACGCCTAGTCCTTGCCCGCGATTGTGGGCACCGCGTTTCGTCAGCCCAACCTCGTCATCGTTCATCGCGGGCAAGCCTCGCTCCTACATACATAGGCATCAACAAATGAACTACAACACCCCCAAGCAGCTGCAAGCCGCGATCCTCGACTGGGCCGGCACCGTGGTCGACTTCGGCTCCTTTGCGCCGACCCAGATCTTCGTCGAGGCCTTCGCCGAGTTCGACGTGCAGGTCTCCATCGAAGAAGCCCGTGGCCCGATGGGCATGGGTAAGTGGGACCACATCCGCACCCTGTGCGACCTGCCGCAGGTTGCCGAGCGTTATCGCCAGGTGTTCGGCCGCACCCCGACCGACGACGATGTCACCGCCATCTACCAGCACTTCATGCCGCTGCAGATCGAAAAGATCGCCGAACATTCGGCGCTGATCCCCGGCGCCCTGGAAACCATCGCCAACCTGCGCCGGCAAGGCATCCGGATCGGCTCCTGCTCCGGCTACCCGAAGCAGGTCATGGACAAGGTGGTGGAACTGGCCGCGGCCAATGGCTACGTCGCCGACCACGTAGTGGCCACCGACGAGGTGCTAAACGGCCGCCCATGGCCGGCCCAGGCCCTGGCCAACGTGATCGCCCTGGGGATCGACGATGTCGCCGCCTGCGTGAAGATCGACGACACCGTGCCGGGCATTCTCGAAGGCCGTCGCGCCGGCATGTGGACTGTGGCCCTGATCTGCTCCGGCAACGCCCTGGGCCTGACCTACGAGGGTTATCGCGCCCTGGGCAGCGACACCCTGGCCAGCGAGCGCCAGCGCATCCACGGGCTGTTCGAGGGTTCGCGGCCGCACTACATGATCGACACCATCAGCGATTTGCCGCAGGTGATCGCCGACATCAACCAGCGCCTGGCCAACGGCGAGATGCCCCAAAGCAGCTGATCGGCCATTGGCCTCCCCCGAGCGGCAGCCCGGCATGGAGCTGCCGTTTTTTTACCGGCACTCGCGCAAACCGCGCATTTGCCCCGGGCAGAGCCTCGGAAACAGGATTACAGTTACAGCACTCCGTCGTTAAGAACGGAGGCTACTGACCTGATGAACGAGGAAGGCTCTATGCCCTGGAAGAACTCCGACAACCGTTACAGCACGGTGTCGATTGCATTGCATTGGCTGATGCTGGTGTTGTTGATCGCGGTCTACGCCTGCATCGAATTACGCGGCATTTTTCCCAAGGGCAGCGGTGGCCGGACGCTGATCAAGGAAGCGCACTTCATGCTCGGCCTGACCGTGTTCGTGCTGGTCTGGCTGCGCCTGCTGGCCCGCAGCCTGGGGGTGGCGCCGAAGATCCTGCCCACACCGCCAAGCTGGCAGATGCTGCTGTCCAAGCTGATGCACTGGGCCCTGTACCTGTTCATGATCGCCATGCCGATCCTCGGCTGGCTGATCACCAGCGCCGAAGGCCATCAGGTGATGTTCTACGGCATCGACCTGCCGCTGCTGGTGGCTGAAGACAAACAGTTCGCCAAGCAGGTCGAAGGCTGGCACGTGCTGCTGGGTACCGTCGGCTACTGGCTGATCGGGCTGCATGCGGTGGCCGGGCTTTACCACCACTACTTTATGCGCGACAACACCCTGCAACGCATGCTGCCCAAGCGCGGCTAAGGCTGCGCCGGCTCGGCGAAACCCCGACGGCCCTGCAAGCCGCCGGTATGGACGAAGACCAGGCGGCTGCCGGCGGCAAAGCGCCCGGCCTCCACCTGTTGCTTGAGGGCCAGCAAGGCCTTGCCGGTGTACAGCGGCTCCAGGGGGATGCCGCTGTGGCGTTCAGTCTCTTCGATAAACGCCAGCAGCAGCGGATCGACCTTGGCGAAACCGCCGCGACTGCTGTCGAACAGCTCATAACCCCCGTCCTGCAAGCCCGCCTCCCGCACAATAGCCGCCACCTGTTGCGCGACACCGTGATCGTCCGGCACTGCCAGGGCGCCATACACCGGGTGGGCACCGGCCTCCCCCAACACCAGCCCGGCCAGGGTGGTGCCGGTGCCGGCGGCCAGCCACCAGCCGTGATAGTCGTCCCAGCCCAAGGCATTCAGTTGACTGCGCATCTGGTTCACCAGCGGCATGCAGCCGCTGGCCCCGAGCAAGCCGCCACCGCCCTCCGCCACCGGGAACAATTCAGGGTACTGGGCCTGCCAGGGCTGCCAGAAGCCTGGCTCATGCCGCGCTCGGTAGCCGCCGTAGCCGAGCCAGTGCAGCTGCATGCCGAAGCCTTGCAGGTCGAGCACGGTGGGCGTGTCCTGCGGATGGCCGCGCAGCAGCCCCACAGTGGCGAAACCGAAACGTTTGCCGGCGGCCGCCAACGCATGCAGGTGATTGGAGTGAGCGCCGCCCAGGCTGATGATGCCCCGGGCACCGGCCTCGCAAGCCGCCGCCAGATGCGGGGCGAGCTTGAACCACTTGTTGCCGGAGATCAGCGGGTCGATCCGGTCCAGGCGCAGGACCGCCACTTCCACCCCGGCGCGGGACAGCCAGTCGAGGGCCAGGGTTTGCAGGGGCGCGCTCGGCAGCCAGTGGAAAGGTCCGAGGCTCATGAAGCAAGACGGTGATGCATGACTGGCAACTTCTGGATAGCGGGGGCAGGAAGTCTACCAGCCTGAAGGGCCCTATCGCAGGCAAGTCGGATCGCCGCCCGCTCGCTCCTACAGACGAAGACCGTGGGGCTTTTTGTAGGAGCGAGGCTTGCCCGCGATGGCGTCGGAACAGACATAAAAAAGCCACCGGGGCTCTTCGCAGAACCCCGGTGGCCATGATTACCGCTGGATCAGAGTTCCGCGGCCAGGCGCGAGCCCTGATTGATCGCACGCTTGGCGTCCAGCTCGGCGGCCACGTCGGCGCCACCGATCAGGTGCACGTTCTGCCCGGCGGCCACCAGGCCTTCGTGCAGTTCGCGCAGCGGATCCTGGCCGGCGCAGATCACGATATTGTCCACCGGCAACACCTGCGGCTCGCCACTCTCGCCGATGCGGATATGCAGGCCGGCGTCGTCGATCTTCAGATACTCGACGCTGTTGAGCATCTGCACCTGCTTGTTCTTCAGGCCGGTGCGGTGAATCCAGCCGGTGGTCTTGCCCAGGCCGTCGCCGACCTTGGAGGTCTTGCGCTGCAGCAGGAACACCTGGCGCGCCGGAGCATGACGCTCGGGCTTGATACCGGCGACGCCGCCACGGGCCTCCAGGTGCGTGTCGATGCCCCACTCCTTCCAGAACGCTTCACGGTCCTGGCTGGTGGCCACGCCCTGATGCACGAGGAACTCGGAGACGTCGAAGCCGATGCCGCCAGCCCCGATCACCGCCACTTTCTGGCCCACTGGCTTGCGCTGCAGCAGCACGTCCAGGTAGCTCAGGACCTTGGCGTGGTCGACGCCCGGGATCGCCGGCGTGCGCGGGGCGATACCGGTGGCCAGGATGATTTCGTCATAACCGCCGGCCACCAGTTGCTCGACATCGACCCGACGGTTCAGGCACAGCTCGACGTTGGTGGTCTGCAGCTTGCGCTTGAAGTAGCGCAGGGTTTCGAAGAACTCCTCCTTGCCCGGCACGCGCTTGGCGACATTGAACTGGCCGCCGATTTCGCTGGCCGAATCGAACAGCGTCACCTGATGGCCGCGCTCGGCCGCCACGGTCGCGGCGGACAGCCCGGCGGGGCCGGCGCCGACCACGGCGATCTTCTTGATCTGCTGCACCGGCAGGTAGTTGAGTTCGGTCTCGTAGCAGGCCCGCGGGTTCACTAGGCAACTGGTGAGCTTGCCGCCGAAGGTGTGGTCCAGGCAGGCCTGGTTGCAGCCGATGCAGGTGTTGATTTCATCGCCACGCCCCGCGGCCGCCTTGTTGACGAACTCCGGGTCGGCAAGGAACGGCCGCGCCATGGAGACCATGTCGGCGTCGCCTTCGGCGAGGATCTGCTCGGCCACTTCCGGAGTATTGATGCGGTTGGTGGTGATCAGCGGGATGGACACCGAACCGCGCAGCTTGGCCGTGACCTTGCTGAAGGCGGCACGTGGCACCTTGGTGGCGATGGTCGGGATCCGCGCTTCGTGCCAGCCGATACCGGTGTTGATGATGGTCGCGCCGGCCTGCTCGATGGCCTTGGCCAGCTGCACGATTTCTTCCCAGGTGCTGCCGCCTTCCACCAGGTCGAGCATCGACAGGCGGAAGATGATGATGAAGTTCGGGCCTACCGCTTCGCGCACGCGGCGGACGATTTCCACCGGCAGGCGCATGCGGTTTTCGTAGCTGCCGCCCCAGCGGTCGGTACGGTGGTTGGTGTGCGCGGCGAGGAACTGGTTAATGAAGTAGCCTTCGGAGCCCATGATCTCGACGCCGTCGTACTCGGCCAGCTGCGCCAGGGTCGAGCAGGTGACGAAGTCGCGGATCTGCTTCTCGATGCCCTCTTCGTCCAGCTCCTTGGGCTTGAACGGGTTGATCGGCGCCTGGATCGCGCTCGGCGCCACCTGTTTCGGGCTGTAGGCATAACGCCCGGCATGGAGGATCTGCATGCAGATCTTGCCGCCCGCCTCGTGGACCGCGCGGGTGACGATACGGTGCTTGAGCGCCTCTTCCTCGGTGGTCAGCTTGGCCGCGCCGGAGTACACGCCGCCTTCGTCGTTGGGGCCGATGCCGCCGGTCACCATCAGGCCGACGCCACCGCGGGCACGCTCGGCGAAGTAGGCGGCCATGCGTTCGAAACCGCCGGGCTTTTCTTCCAGGCCGGTGTGCATCGAGCCCATCAGGGTACGGTTGCGCAGGGTGGTAAAGCCCAGGTCCAGCGGGGCCAGCAAATGCGGGTAGTGAGCGGCGGCCATCGGTAACTCCACATCGAACGATCACGGAAAAAATGCGGAAGCTCTGCGGCTCCCGTCGGTCATGTTCGACAGACTAAGAGCAGCCCCCAAGGCGCTCAATGACCGTAACTGACAACTTATTGATCCAAATGCGCAGCCCGCCCTTGGCAATCGCGGACATGGGCCCTACCCTAGTCAGCGAATCCCGCACACGGCTGCCGACTGTCTTCCCATGCGCAAACTTCTTTACTTCACCTTCACCCTGGCCCTGATTGCCGCCCTGACCAGCTACACCCTGTGGACCCGCGAGCGGCCGATCGGTCATTACCTGTCCGACCTGCGCATCCAGCTCGCGGTGGACCAGGGCACCCCTGCCGACCATGGCAACCTGCTGGGTATCCAGCCCGAGCTGTTCCCCACCGATTACCAGAGCCCCGAGCGTCTGCACCGCAAGCTCGCGGCCTATCTGCAACAGGCCCGGGACCAGGGGCTGCTGAACGAAAAGACCGTGGTGGTGCTGCCGGAGCACATCGGCACCTGGCTGATGGTCAGCGGCGAGAAAAACGAGCTGTATCAGGCCGCCAGCCTGAAAGAGGCGATGAACTGGCTGGCGGTAAGCAACCCCCTGCCCTTCCTGCGCGCCCTGATCACCGCCAAGGGTGACAATCGCCTGAGCGACGCGCACCTGCGGATGAAGGCCAGGAGCATGGCCGAGCAGTACCAGCGGCTGTTCGGCGGCCTGGCCAAGGAATTTGGCATCACTCTGGTGGCGGGCTCCATTGTCCTGCCGGAACCGGTGATCGAAGGCAGTAACCTGCGCATCGGCAGCGGCGCGCTGTACAACACCACCCTGGTCTTCGGCAGCGATGGCCTGCCGATCGGCCAGCCGCAACGCCAGCTGTACCCGACCTTCGACGAGCGCGGTTTTATCCAGGCCAGCGCCGACCAGGCTGTCCAGGTGGTCGACACCCCGGCCGGCCGCCTGGGCGTGCTGATCGGCAGCGACAGCTGGTACCCGGACAACTACCGCAAGCTCAACGCCCAGGGCGCGCAACTGGTGGCGGTCCCGGCCTTCGTCATGGGCCGTGGCGCCTGGGACAGGCCGTGGCGCGGCTACAAGAACCTCTCGACCCCAAGCGAGGTCAGCCTCAAGCCTGAAGAGGTCAGCGAAGGCGAAGCCTGGCGCCGCCTGACCCTGACCAGCCGCGCGCCCAGCAGCCTGGCCAGCGCCGGCGTCAGCGTGTTCCTGCGCGGCCAGTTCTGGGATCAGGGCAGCGCCGGGCAAAGCTTCATCAACAGCAACGGCGAGCACTTCGCCGATGGCGATGCCCGTGGCGCACGTTTGCTGAATATCTGGTTGTAAGTCCATGAAGCCCCAGCCGATGCGCCTCGGAGACCTGTCGGTGGGCTTCGTCCATAGCCTGGCCGACGCCGTGCGCAGCCATGGCCTCGACCCGCAGCCGCTGCTGGAACAATACGGACTGGATGCTGCGCGCCTGGCCGAGGCCGGGGCGCGGTTGTCGATTCCCCGTTACATGCGCCTGGGCCACGCGGCGATTCAACTGACCGGCGATCCGGCGCTGGGGCTGCGCATGGGCCAGCTCAGCCGCCTGAGCCAGGCCGGGCTGGCGGGCGTCACCGCCGCCCAGGCGCCGACCGTACGCGAAGCCGCGCGTTGCCTGACCCGTTTCGAAGCTTTGTATGGCTCGAACTATCGCGGCCAGTCGAGCTTCCATGAAGACGCCGACGGCGCCTGGCTGCGCTTCTACTCCATCAGCCCCTACAACGCCTACAACCGCTTTGTGGTGGATTCGATCCTGGCCGGCTGGCTGCAGCAACTGGGCAGCCTCGGCTCGCCGGTCAAGGCTGAACGCATCGAGATCGAGTTTGCCCAGACCGATTACCGCGAACGCTACAACAGCCTGGGGGATTGCCCGATCCTGTTCGGCGCCGAGCACAATCAGTTGCGCCTGAGCCAGACCACCCTGGCCCAGCGCAATGTCGAGCACTGCCCCAGTACCTGGCGCCATTTGCTGCAACTCTGTGAACGGGAACTGGAGCAACTGACCCGCACCCGCAGCCTGCGTGAACGCATCACTCAGTTGCTGGGGCCTTTGCTCAATGGTGGCCGGGAGCCCGACCTGGAGGAAGTGGCGGCACGCCTGAAGCTGCCAACCTGGACCCTGCGCCGCAAACTCGCCGAGGAAGGGACGCAGTTTCGCGCCATTCTCAACGACACCCGCCGCGATCTGGCCATGACCTACATTCGCGATACCGAACTGGCCTTCGGGGAAATTGCCTATCTGTTGGGGTTTGCCTCAGCCGAGGCCTTTCAACGCGCCTTCAAGCGCTGGAGCGGCCAGACACCGGGTGAATTTCGTCGCAGCCACCGGCAGTCCGCCTGAAAAAAAACGCCACCGGCGTTACAGCTCGGTGGCGTCTTCTGCGGGTTCCAGCGGGTCCAGTTCAAAGGCCTGGAATTCCAGCAGTTCTTCTTGGTAATCGTCCATCGCGGACTCCTTGTGTGTGGCCTGTGGGTGGGGCTTAGGTAACCTGCGTGCTGAGTCGTCTTCTTACTGACTGAGCCGTCAGCATAAAGTGCCGATGTGACAGAAAAAAAACCGTGCGCAATCTCCGTCCCTCAGATGGAACGTAGCAGCTGGCAACGGATTTACCCGCGAGCTGGCAAAGAAATCTTCAGAGAGGACTGGCAACCGCGGGATCGACACCAGGGTCGATCTCGCAGCTATCCGCAGATGCTTACTGTGGCATTGCCGGAATCGGCTCTGTCGGCGCCGGCAAGGTGCTGGCGGGAGGCGGGGTCACGATCTCGGTGGACGGTGTCGGCTCGGCAGGTGCGCCCGGCGCAATGGGCGCCGCTTCCGCGGGTGGCGCTAGCGGTTCCGAGAAGTTCGATGCGGGTGGCGCAACGGGTGCAGTGGCCGGAGTCGGCTCGGCAGCCGGTACAGCAGGCGGTACGACAGGTGCCGGTTGCGGCGTCACAGGCGCCGGGGCTGGCGCTGCGGCGGGCTCGGCGGGCTTGGGTTCGGGCATGCCCAGATCGGTCTTCGGCTTCTCGATGATGTGCGCGGCCTTTTTCGCTTCCTGCGGCAGGAACAGTTCCACCAGGGCGAAGTAACGCTCATAGAACTTCGCCGAGGAAACCGTCTCGCTGGCGACCTTGACCATCGAGTCGTCGGTCGAGCCGATCGGCATCGACACCGAACCCAGCACGCCCACCCCCAGGCTCGCCGAGTTGTTGACCTTCTTCAGCGCATAACGGTCCTGCAGGGCGTTGGCGAACACCGTGGAGCGGTGATCGGTACTGCCGTCCTGGGCGCACACCACGCTGAAGCTGATCTCCATGTGGGTTTCGCCCGTCTGCTGGAAGCTCTTGTGACCACTGACCAGTTTCGGATCGCTGCTGGTGATGATGTAGCCCTGGCTGAGCAGGGCGCGACGGGCGGCCTCGCAGGACGCCGTGTCACTCACCGGGTAATTGCGCGAAAAGGTGCCGGAGTCATCGAAGTTTTCATGCTCGTAAATGGCGGTCTTCTGCGACGAACAACCGGCGACGGCCGCCAGCAGCAGCGTCAACCCGGCGGCACGCAGGTGAAATGATCTATGCATCGAAAATCCTGAGGAAAACGGTCCGGGGCGTATTGTGCAACAGTTCGAGGCCACAGGGCGCGCGGATTAGTGTCTTAAGGTGAATACAAGGTTACTGACCACGGTTTGCCGGAAAAAGTCGCGCGCACAGATGATCGATGAACACCCGCAGCTTGGCGGCGGTGTGCCGGCTCGCAGGCCAGAGCAGCCAGAAGGTGCCGTTGTGTTCGAGATGCTCGTCCAGCACCCGCTGCAACTCGCCCCGCTCGACCGCTTCGTGAACCATGAAATCGGGCAGGCAGGCGATCCCCAGGCCGCGCCGTACCGCGTGGTCCAGCGCTTCGATCGAGGTACTGACAAAACGTGTCGGCAGCAGCGGTTCCGGGGCGTCGACCGCTCGTCGCAATGGCCAGTGCTCGATTTTGCCCGTGTTGTGGAAGGTATGCCGCAAGCACCCGTGGTTAGCCAGGTCGGCGGGCGTCTGCGGAACGCCATGCTCGCGAAAGTACTCAGGCGTCCCCACCAGCACCAGGCGGTACTGCCCCAAGGACCGGGCCACCAGCCGTGAGTCACCGGGGCTGCCGGTACGTATCACGGCATCGAACCCCTCTTCCACGACATCCACTATGCGGTCCGTCAGCACGATATCCAGCTCGATCTCCGGATAACGCTGCATGAACTCCACCAACACCGGCATCACCAGGCCATGCACCTGCGGCAGGCTGACCCGCAGCTTGCCCCTCGGAGCATTGGAAGACTTGCACAGATCGAATTCGGCCGCCTCGACCTCGGCGACAATCCGGCGGCAGCGCTCGAGAAAACCTGCACCTTCGGCGGTCAGGGTGATGCTGCGGGTACTGCGATGAAACAGTTGGGTCTCCAGGCGCTCCTCGAGCCGCGCGATGCTCTTGCCGACAGCCGAAGACGATACCCCCAACAACCGCCCCGCCTCGGTAAAACTGCGGGTTTTCGCCACTTGCAGGAAGACTGAGATATTGCTCAACCAGTCCATCGCCAACCTCGCTATTGCGGACATGGATGTCCGATAAGTTCGGAACCTTAGCCTATTTTTCTCTTTATCACAGCGCCCTACCCTCAGCCTCCCTACTTCCTGAAACCTGTAGCGAGCCTGAGACCATGACCGAACCTCTTGCCACCGTCGACCTGCTGGACATTGAATCCAGACGTCACGACCGACTTCCGCTGAGCGGCCTGCTGGCGCTGGCGACCGCCGGGTTCATCACCATCCTTACCGAAGCCATGCCAGCCGGCCTGTTGCCACAGATGAGCCAGGACCTGGCGGTGTCCCCGGCGCTGGTGGGCCAACTGGTTACGCTGTACGCCATTGGTTCGCTCCTGGCGGCGATCCCGCTGGTGATCCTCACCCAGGGCTGGCGCCGCCGGCCCTTGCTGATGATCGCGATAGGCGGCTTTGCGCTGGTCAACAGTGTCACCGCGTTCTCCACCCAATACAGCCTGATCCTGGTCGCGCGCTTTTTTGCCGGGATATTCGCCGGGCTGCTCTGGGCCCTGCTGGCCGGATATGCCAGCCGCATGGTCGCACCGCACCTGCAAGGCCGGGCCATCGCCGTCGCCATGCTTGGCGCACCGTTGGCGCTGTCCCTGGGAGTGCCGGCGGGCACACTGCTCGGTGCATTGGTCGGCTGGCGGGCCAGCTTTGCCTTGATGACGGTGCTGACTCTGGTTCTACTCGGCTGGGTGCGCTGGCAGGTGCCGGACTTTCCCGGCCTGCGCAGCGACAAGCGCCTGTCGCTGAAGAGCGTGTTTGCCTTGCCCGGGGTCAAGCCGGTGCTGTTCGTGACCTTCGCTTATGTCCTGGGCCACAACATCCTCTACACCTATATCGCGCCGCTCCTGGAGCCGGCCGGTATCACCGGGCAGATCGACCGGGTGTTGCTGGTATTCGGGTTGACCGCGGTGCTGAGCATCTGGGTCGTCGGCCTGCTGATCGATCGCTGGTCGCGGCGGCTGGTGCTGGTCAGTTGCATCCTGTTCGGCCTCTGTGCACTGCTGCTGGCGCTGCGCCCCGACGCGCCAGCCGCGGTCTACGCCTCGATGGTCCTCTGGGGCTTGTCGTACGGTGGCCTCGGCACCCTGCTGCAGACAGCCCTGGCGAAGACTTCCGGTTCCTCTGCCGACGCCGCGCAGTCGATGCTGGTGACCGCCTGGAACCTGGCCATCGCCGGTGGCGGGCTGGTGGGGGGCATACTGCTGGAAGGTCCCGGGGTACTGTCGTTTCCCTGGGTGATCATCGGCCTGCTGCTGGTTTGCCTGGTAGTGGTCGTGAACGCCCGCCGCCATGGGTTTCCCGCCATAGGCTGAAAACAAAAACCCCGGCGCGTTGGCCGGGGTCTCTGTTTGTGACTTCAGTCAGGCATCAGAAGCGCTTGATGTCAGCCTGGTTTTCCAACTGCTTGCGGTACGCCGCGAAGTCTTGCTGCCCCATACGCGAGGCGAGGAAGCGGCGGTACTGAGCCTTTTCTTCGTCGCTCGGTGCAGCGGCTTCGTTCACACCATTGAGCTGCAGGACCACCAGGCTGCCGTTCGGCAGGGTCACGCTGCTGAAGGTCGGCTTGTCCTTGGCCGCTGGCTTGGCCATGCGGAACAGGGCCTGCAACACGATCGGCTCGACGCCTTCCTGGCCGCGGGTCACTGCTTCGGAAACCTTCCAGTTCTGGCCATCGACAGGCGCCTTCAGCGCAGTCTTGCCTTCACGCAGGCTGGCGATCAAGGCATCGGCCTTGGCCTTGGCGGCAGCACTGGCGTGCTCCTTGGCCAATTGCGTGCGGATGCTGCTGGCGACGCTCTCCAGCGGCAGTTGCTCTGGCTTGCGATGTTCTTTGGCGCGCAGGACCACTACGGTTTCCGGATCCAGTTCGATGGCGGTGCTGTTGGCACCTTCATCCAGCACTTCAGGGCTGAAAGCAGCCTGAATCACGGCGCGGTTGGCAGCAATGCCGTCGCCCCCTTCACGCCCGAATGGAGCGGAAGTGTGCACGGTCAGTTTCAGCTCTTGAGCCGGCTGGGCCAGATCCGAGGCTTCGAACGACGAGTCTTCCAGTTGCTTGGTCGCCTCGACAAAACGCTGCTCGACCTGCTGGGTTTTCAGCTCGCGGGTCAGCTTGTCTTTCAGGCTGGCGAAGCTCGGCACTTCAGGGGCCTCGACACCCAGCAGCTTGATCAGGTGGAAGCCGAAACCGGTGCGTACCGGAGCCGAAACCTGATCCTTGTTCAAGGCGTACAGCGCTTCCTCGAAAGCCGGGTCATAGACGCCAGGGCCGGCATAACCGAGGTCACCACCGTTGTTCGCCGAACCCGGGTCCTGGGAGAACTCCTTGGCCAGTGCCTCGAAGCTTTCGCCCTTGGCCAGGCGCGCCTGGATCTCTTCGATCTTGGCCTTGGCCTGTGCTTCGTTCACCTTGTCGTTCACTTCGATCAGGATGTGCGCGGCACGACGCTGTTCGGACAGGTTGGCGGTTTCTTTCTGATACAGCGCCTGCAGCTCTTCGTCCTTGACGTTGACCTGATCGAAGAAGGAAGCCTTCTTCAATTCCAGGTAGTCGATGACCACCTGGTCCGGCGACATGAATTCCTTGGCGTGTTCGTCGTAGTAAGCCTTGACCTCATCGTCGGTCAGCTTGACTGCCGCCGGGTCGGCCTTGATGGTCAGGGAAGCGTAGTCGCGGGTCTGTTTTTCCAGACGAGCGAATGCCAGCACCTGGGCATCGGTCACGAAACCGCTGCCAGCCAGACCGGCGCGCACCTGGCCAATCAGCATTTCCTGAGCCAGCATCTGAC
Source organism: Pseudomonas sp. GW531-T4 (assembly GCF_017349615.1). Lineage (NCBI taxonomy): Bacteria > Pseudomonadati > Pseudomonadota > Gammaproteobacteria > Pseudomonadales > Pseudomonadaceae > Pseudomonas > Pseudomonas sp. GW531-T4. Next base: position 66,183 of record NZ_JACMZT010000023.1, on the reverse strand, counting down.
GGAACTGCATCCGGCTATAACCCAGCTGACGGATCACCTGGTCGAAACGTTCAGGGCTGAACTTGCCGTCCACCAGGAATTCCGGCGTTTGCAGGATCACTTGATCCAGAGCGGCTTCAGAGAAGGCGAACTTGGAGTTTTCCGCGCCTTGCAGCAGCAGCTTGCGGTCGATCAGACCTTTGAGAGCCGCTTCACGCAGCAGCTTCTCGTCGAGCAAGGAAGCATCGAAATCCTTGCCCAGTTGTTGCATGAGCTGACGGCGTTGCATATCAACCGCCTGGCTCAGCTCATTCTGGGTGATTTCTTCGCCATTGACCTTGGCCGCGTCCTGACTGGTGGAAGTGGCTTGAAAAATGGCATCGAAACCGGTCAGCGCCATCAGTGCGACGATGACCCCGATAATGGTCTTGGCAATCCAGCCTTGTGAATTGTCCCTGATATTCTGCAGCATGCGTCCCCCAGAAACGGTTGTACTTCAAATTAAGCAACCGTGGAGCGTGGGTAGAGTCCGGATAGAAGAAAGGCGCATCCGAGGATGCGCCTTTCTCGTAACTGGCGGAGCGGACAGGGGATCGAACCCTCGATCCCCGATGTGACAAACCGGATTTCTAACCGGCTGCCCTACCGCTCCGCTGCCAGGTCGGGAAAGACCCCGACCCGGGTAGGCAAAGGCTTGAAGGAAGCTTAGTTAACGGCTTCTTTCAGTGCTTTACCAGCTTTGAAACCTGGTTTTTTGGCTGCAGCGATTTCCAGCGTCTTACCGGTCTGTGGGTTACGACCAATGCGAGCAGGACGATCGGTAACAGAGAAAGTACCGAAACCAACCAGTACAACGGAGTCGCCAGCCTTAAGAGCGCCAGTGACGGATTCGATTACTGCATCCAGCGCACGGCCAGCAGCAGCTTTCGGGATATCAGCAGATGCAGCGATAGCATCAATCAGTTCCGACTTGTTCACTCTAAGTCCCCTTATATATCTATTTGAGTATGATTCTAAGTTTTTTGGTGAAAGCAAAAACCAGTGCTGAATGGCCTACAGACACTTAAGAGCCGCTTTATAACAAGGGCTCTAAAAAGCTGTCAAGGAAGCCCCCCAGGCTAATGCGTACTAATGCGTGCTAATTCTTTCCTTAGAGTCAGACTCGCGTTTTTCATCCTTTGCAACTATCTCGGGAGCCACATCCGGCAAGGGCTCCGGCGCGTATTGCAGCGCAATTTGGAGGACTTCGTCAATCCATTTAACTGGCTTAATTTGAAGATCCTGCTTGATATTGTCAGGAATTTCCTTCAAATCGCGCACATTTTCTTCTGGAATGATGACAGTCTTGATTCCACCGCGATGTGCTGCAAGAAGTTTCTCTTTCAAACCACCGATCGCCAACACTTGGCCACGCAGGGTAATTTCCCCGGTCATGGCCACATCAGCCCGTACCGGAATGCCGGTCAATGCCGAAACCAGGGCCGTGCACATGCCTACGCCAGCACTAGGGCCGTCTTTCGGGGTCGCCCCTTCCGGCATATGGATATGGGTGTCGCGCTTCTCGTGGAAGTCCAGGGGGATCCCCAGGCTCTTCGCACGGCTACGCACCACCGTCAGCGCCGCAGTGATCGATTCGACCATCACGTCACCCAGCGAACCGGTCTTGATCAACTGACCTTTGCCAGGCACCACGGCCGCTTCGATGGTCAGTAGCTCACCACCGACCTGGGTCCAGGCCAGGCCTGTTACCTGACCGATCTGATCCTGCTGCTCGGCCAGGCCATAGCGGAATTTGCGCACGCCGAGGAAATGCTCCAGCAGGTCGGAAGTGACCTTCACCGAGAAGCGTTTTTCAAGCGCATGCTCCTTGACCGCCTTGCGGCAAACCTTGGCGATCTGGCGCTCCAGCCCACGCACACCGGCTTCGCGGGTGTAGTAACGGATGATGTCGCGAATGGCTTCTTCGTCGAATTCCAGCTCGCCCTTCTTCAGGCCGTTGGCCTGAATCTGCTTGGGCGACAGGTATTTGACCGCGATGTTGATCTTCTCGTCCTCGGTGTAACCCGGCAGACGAATCACCTCCATCCGGTCCAGCAACGCTGGCGGAATATTCATCGAGTTGGAGGTGCAGAGGAACATCACATCGGAGAGGTCGTAATCGACTTCCAGATAGTGGTCGTTGAAGTTGTGGTTCTGCTCGGGGTCGAGCACTTCGAGCAATGCCGAAGCCGGATCGCCACGCATGTCGCTGCCCATCTTGTCGATTTCATCGAGCAGGAACAGCGGGTTGCGAACGCCCACTTTCGTCATCTTTTGAATCAATCTTCCTGGCATCGAACCGATGTAGGTACGACGATGGCCACGAATTTCCGCCTCATCACGCACGCCACCGAGGGCCATACGCACGAATTTACGGTTGGTGGCGTGGGCAATCGACTCCGCCAGGGAGGTTTTACCGACCCCAGGAGGCCCGACCAGGCACAGTACCGGGCCACGAATCTTCTTCACGCGCTTTTGCACGGCGAGGTATTCGAGAATCCGCTCTTTGACTTCTTCCAGGCCATAGTGATCGGCATCGAGGATATCTTCGGCGCGCGCCAGGTCCAGACGAACCTTGCTCTGCGCCTTCCACGGCACCTGAACCAGCCAGTCGATGTAGGAACGCACGACTGTGGCCTCGGCCGACATCGGCGACATTTGCTTGAGCTTGTTCAGCTCGGCCTGGGCCTTAGCCAGGGCGTCCTTTGGCAAGCCGGCGGCGTCGATGCGCTTTTTCAGCTCTTCGACTTCGTTATGACCTTCGTCACCGTCGCCCAGCTCTTTCTGAATGGCCTTCATCTGCTCATTCAGGTAGTACTCGCGCTGGCTGCGCTCCATTTGTTTCTTCACGCGACCGCGAATGCGCTTCTCGACCTGCAACAGATCGATTTCCGCATCCAGCAACGCCAGCACGTGCTCGACACGCGCCGACAGGTCGATGATTTCGAGAATTTCCTGCTTCTGCTCGATTTTCAGCGCCATGTGCGCAGCCATGGTATCTACCAGGCGGCTCGGCTCATCGATGCTGTTGAGGGACGACAGCACTTCGGCAGGGACTTTCTTGCCCAGCTGCACGTACTGCTCGAACTGGGACAACAGACTGCGGACGAAGACTTCCGACTCACGCTCAGGAGCGTCCACCTCGTCAATCAGGGCGACTTCGGCACGGCAGTGGCCATCCACTTCGCTGAAACGCTCCACAGCACCCCGCTGCTCGCCCTCGACCAGTACTTTGACGGTGCCGTCAGGCAACTTGAGCAATTGCAGAACAGTGGCAATGGTACCTACGCGATAGAGTGCATCTTCACCGGGATCATCATCAGCAGGATTTTTCTGAGCCAACAGAAGAATCTGCTTGTCGCCCGTCATCGCGGCCTCGAGGGCTTCGATAGACTTCTCGCGCCCCACGAACAGCGGGATAACCATGTGCGGATAAACCACGACATCACGCAATGGCAAGAGAGGCAATTCGATGGTTGTCTTCATGATTTCGCCTCTACGGCGGCCATAAGGCCGTAAACAGATGGAAGTAAGCTTGAAACCAAGATGGGGGCTGCCTCGAAAAAAAACAAGCTCAAAGACAGTACTTTAAAGGCAGTAAAAGCAAAGGGGCCCGAAGGCCCCTTCTGTCAAACCAGCAGTCCGGCGCTTAGGCGTCCGGGGCCGCCTTGGCAGTCGGCTCACTGTTTTCATAGATATACAGTGGCTTGGACTTACCTTCTATAACGCTTTCGTCGATCACTACTTTACTTACCTCGGACTGCGAGGGGATTTCGTACATAGTGTCGAGCAACACGCCTTCGAGAATCGAACGCAATCCGCGAGCACCAGTCTTACGCTCAAGCGCACGCTTGGCGACCGACTTGAGGGCATCGGTACGGAACTCCAGATCGACGCCTTCCATCTCGAACAACTTGGCATACTGCTTGGTCAAGGCGTTTTTCGGCTCGGTAAGGATCTGGATCAACGCTGCCTCATCCAGCTCGTCCAGGGTCGCAAGAACCGGCAGACGACCCACGAACTCCGGAATCAGGCCGAACTTGACCAGATCGTCCGGTTCGACTTCACGCAGGGATTCGCCGACCTTCTTGCCCTCTTCCTTGCTGCGTACTTCAGCATTGAAGCCGATGCCGCCGCGAGTCGAACGGTTCTGGATAACTTTTTCCAGACCCGAGAACGCACCACCGCAGATGAACAGGATGTTGCGCGTATCGACCTGCAGGAACTCTTGCTGCGGATGCTTGCGACCACCTTGAGGCGGAACGGAAGCCACAGTGCCTTCGATCAGTTTCAACAGGGCCTGCTGCACGCCTTCGCCCGAAACGTCACGGGTAATCGAAGGGTTGTCAGACTTGCGGGAAATCTTGTCGATTTCATCGATATAGACGATGCCCATTTGAGCTTTCTCTACATCGTAATCGCACTTCTGCAGCAGTTTCTGAATGATGTTCTCGACGTCCTCACCCACATAACCGGCTTCGGTCAGGGTGGTGGCGTCGGCAATGGTGAACGGTACATTCAACAGGCGCGCCAGGGTCTCTGCCAACAGAGTCTTGCCCGAACCTGTAGGGCCGATCAGCAAGATGTTGCTCTTGCCCAGTTCGACCTCGTCATTCTTTTTGTCACGTTGGTTGAGGCGCTTGTAGTGGTTGTATACCGCTACCGCCAGAACCTTTTTCGCACGTTCCTGACCAATCACATACTGATCAAGGATGCCGCTGATTTCTTTAGGCGAAGGCAATTTATGCGCGCTGCTTTCGGCCTGTGCTTCCTGCACCTCCTCACGGATGATGTCATTGCACAGGTCGACGCACTCGTCGCAGATAAAGACCGAGGGGCCGGCAATCAATTTGCGTACTTCATGCTGGCTTTTGCCACAGAAGGAGCAATAAAGCAGTTTGCCGTTGTCCTCGCCGTTGCGGGTGTCAGTCATTCGATCGATCCAAATCCGATAGGCTTGCAACACAAGATGAAGGCAATTGCGGGCTTTTTCAAGTCCGCAGGTGGCCGGTTAAACCAACCACCTACATTTGAGTTGCTTAGGCAGGCATTTGACGCTTGGTGATCACAGAGTCGATCAGGCCGTATTCAGCTGCACGCTCTGCGCTCATGAAGTTGTCGCGCTCGGTGTCGCGCTCGATGGTCTCGAGGCTCTGACCGGTGTGATGAGCCAGCAGCGAGTTCAGCCGCGAACGGATGTGCAGGATTTCCTTGGCATGGATGTCGATATCCGAAGCCTGGCCCTGGAAACCGCCCAAAGGCTGGTGAATCATCATCCGCGAGTTAGGCAGGCAGTGACGTTTGCCCGCTGCGCCACCGGCAAGCAGGAAAGCCCCCATGCTGCAGGCCTGGCCGATGCAGATGGTGGAAACGTCCGGCTTGATGAATTGCATGGTGTCGTAGATCGACATACCCGCAGTCACCGAACCACCTGGCGAGTTGATGTAGAGATGGATGTCCTTGTCCGGGTTTTCCGCTTCAAGGAAGAGCAATTGTGCCGCGACCAGGTTGGCCATGTAGTCTTCTACCGGGCCAATCAGGAAGATCACCCGCTCCTTGAGGAGGCGCGAGTAGATGTCATAGGCGCGTTCGCCACGGGCGGACTGCTCGATAACCATCGGGACCAGGCCGCCTGCGGCCTGGATGTCAGAGCTCTGCTGATAATAAGAATTGCGGGACATGTCCTGCAGTCACTCCCAAATAGTCATGTCTTGAATACGCATAAGCCAGCACGAAGGCTGGCTTATGGTGTGTATTTTCGAACGAGTAAAAAATCAGTCGGCTTGTGGTGCTTCTACCGGCTTGACCGCTTCTTCGTAAGAGACCGATTTGTCGGTCACGCTAGCTTTCTGCAGAACAGTATCCACAACTTGTTCTTCCAGCACAACCGAACGGACTTCGTTCAGTTGCTGCTCGTTCTTGTAGTACCAGGACACGACCTGCTCCGGCTCTTGGTAAGCAGAAGCCATTTCCTGGATCAGCTCACGCACGCGGGCTTCGTCAGGCTTGAGGTCGAATTGCTTGACCACTTCAGCCACGATCAGACCCAGTACGACGCGACGCTTGGCTTGTTCTTCGAACAGCTCGGCCGGCAGTTGATCAGGCTTGATGTTGCCACCGAACTGTTGAACGGCCTGAACGCGCAGACGGTTCACTTCGTTGTCCAGCAGAGCCTTAGGCACTTCGATCGGGTTGGCAGCCAGCAGGCCGTCCATTACCTGGTTCTTGACCTTGGACTTGATGGCCTGACGCAGTTCACGCTCCATGTTCTTGCGAACTTCGGCACGGAAACCTTCCAGACCGGCTTCCTTGATGCCGAATTGAGCGAAGAACTCTTCGGTCAGTTCTGGCAGCTTAGGCTCGGAAACAGTGTTGACGGTCACGGTGAACTCGGCAGCTTTGCTAGCCAGGTCCAGGTTCTGGTAGTTCTCAGGGAAAGTCAGGTTCAGAACGCGTTCTTCACCAGCTTTGGCGCCGACCAGGCCTTCTTCGAAGCCCGGGATCATGCGGCCGGAACCCAGCACCAGTTGAGTACCCTTGGCGGAACCGCCAGCGAACACTTCACCGTCGACCTTGCCGACGAAATCGATATTCAGTTGGTCTTCGTTTTGAGCGGCACGGTCGGCCACTTCAAAGCGAATGTTCTGCTTGCGCAGGATTTCCAGCATGTTGTCCAGGTCGGCATCAGCCACGTCAGCGCTCAGACGCTCAACGGCGATGGACTCGAAACCGGCAACGGTGAACTCAGGGAACACTTCGAACGTTGCAACGTATTCCAGATCCTTGCCCTTCTCCAGAACCTTTGGCTCAACCGAAGGAGCGCCAGCCGGGTTCAGCTTCTGCTCGACAACAGCTTCGTAGAAGGAAGCCTGGATCACGTCGCCCACAGCTTCTTGACGCGCATCAGCTTCATAACGCTGACGGATCACGCTCATTGGGACTTTGCCAGGACGGAAGCCTGGAATCTTGGCCTTTTGGGCAGTCTGCTGCAGACGCTTGTTGACCTGTGTCTCGATGCGCTCAGCCGGCACGGTGATGCTCATGCGGCGCTCAAGAGCAGAAGTATTTTCAACAGAAACTTGCATGGATATTCCTCGTTGCACAGACGTTAGCCGGCCGTTTCCGACCCCAGAATCAAGGGCATGCATTCTAGTGGGTCAAACTCAAGAAGTCACCCTACTGAAAACGGGTAAAAAAACAGCTGGCGATTTAAAGGCGGGGACCAACGGTTGAGCCTCGCCCTGAGAGCAAATACAGCGAATCAAACCAGGGCCTCTGCACCAACGCTTCTATATATAGAAGGAATGGCGCATCACCTCCCCGATAGCCGGACCAAACCACAGCCCGACCGGTAAACCTTCAGCATTCCAGCGACAAAAGGACGAGTGTTTCGTCGCATCCTTGGTCCACCACCTGCGACCCGCTGGAAATACAGACTTCTGAAACGAAAACGGCGCAGCCCTTTTCAGGTGCTGCGCCGTTATCTGCTATATAAATAGCTACTTAATTGGTGCGGACGAAGAGACTCGAACTCTTACACCTTGCGGCGCTGGAACCTAAATCCAGTGTGTCTACCAATTCCACCACGTCCGCGTATCAAGCTTTTAAAGCAAAGGCGCCAGACTATTAATCTGGCGCCTTTCGGAATATGGGGTGGACGATGGGGATCGAACCCACGACAACAGGAGTCACAATCCTGTGCTCTACCAACTGAGCTACGCCCACCATATTGCGTTGTTGCGTTACTTGTGCCAAAGCTGCCTAATGGCGCACCCGGCAGGACTCGAACCTGCGACCATCCGCTTAGAAGGCGGATGCTCTATCCAGCTGAGCTACGGGCGCCTTATTAATCTGTATTCTTTAATGATTACAAACTAAGTGCTTTCAGTCGTTACGAGCTAAACATCAACTCTGCCCGACCTTCTTAACCAGTGCTAGGCTGTGCCCGACAAGTGCGACGAATGTTATAGACGAGCCGTTGGGTCGTCAACTCTTTTTTGAAAAAAATTCATTTAATTAAAGGAGTTAGGGGAATTTGCAGACCAAGCGCCTTTGCCCTCACGTCCTGGCATGCGAGAATGCGTTCTCTTTTTCTCTCCCTCTCGATGGTTAATCACGCGTCATGACTGCACAACTAATCGACGGCAAAGCGATCGCCGCTAGCCTGCGCCAGCAGATCGCCAAACGTGTCGCCGAGCGTCGCCAGCAAGGCCTGCGTACTCCAGGCCTCGCGGTGATCCTGGTCGGCAGCGACCCGGCCTCTCAGGTTTATGTCTCGCACAAGCGTAAAGACTGCGAAGAGGTCGGCTTTCTTTCAAAAGCCTATGACTTGCCTACAGGCACCACTCAAGAAGAACTGGCCGGCCTGATCGACCGCCTCAACGATGACCCGAACATCGATGGCGTCCTGCTACAGCTGCCACTGCCCGAACACCTCGATGCCTCCAAACTGCTGGAACGCATCCGCCCGGATAAAGACGTGGATGGTTTCCATCCTTATAACGTCGGCCGCCTGGCCCAACGCATCCCCCTGCTGCGTCCATGCACCCCGAAAGGCATCATGACCCTGCTGGAAAGCACCGGTGCCGATCTGTACGGCATGGATGCAGTCGTGGTCGGCGCTTCCAACATCGTCGGTCGCCCGATGGCGATGGAGCTGCTGCTGGCCGGCTGCACCGTTACCGTCACCCACCGCTTCACCAAGGATCTGGCCGGCCACGTCGGGCGTGCCGATCTGGTGGTCGTGGCCGCCGGCAAGCCGGGCCTGGTCAAGGGTGAATGGATCAAGGAAGGCGCCATCGTCATCGACGTCGGCATCAACCGCCAGGAAGACGGCAAGCTGGTGGGCGATGTGGTCTACGAGACCGCCCTGCCCCGCGCTGGCTGGATCACCCCGGTACCGGGGGGCGTCGGCCCGATGACTCGTGCCTGCCTGCTGGAAAACACCTTGTACGCGGCAGAAACGCTGCACGACTGACCCTGGGAAACATCCCGGATAAAAAGAACCCCGCCATTGGCGGGGTTCTTTGTTTCTGCTCGCCGAAAACCTGGACCGAATACCCCCGCTTGCAGCGGACGATCTACTCATCAGAAAGAAGAGGATCGAACTGGTACAAATCTGGTACAGGATGAAATTTAATTTACCTGGAGCCCTTTACCTACGGGCGTGTAGCTCTTTCCTGGCACATACTCATAAAATGTAACGTTTTTCTGAAAGCAGCCCGTTGCAGAACGGCATATCCACTCCATGAGTCCGCCCGCGTGAAAATCCGTCTTTCTATCCTGAGCCTATTTTTTGCACTTACAGGCACCTTTATCACGCAGAGCGCCGTCGCTCGCGAAACCACCGAAGCGCCGCGCGATCCCTCCCAACTGCATATTGCCTCCGGCAGCGCCCTGCTGCTGGACCTGCAGACCAACAAGGTCATTTATTCCAGCAATCCCGACGTGGTCGTGCCCATCGCGTCGGTGACCAAGCTGATGACCGGTCTGATCGTACTCGACGCCAAACAACCGCTGGATGAATACATCTCCGTGGACATCAGCAACACCCCGGAAATGAAAGGTGTGTTTTCCCGGGTCAAGCTCAAGAGCGAGCTGCCGCGCAAGGAGATGCTGCTGATCGCCCTGATGTCGTCGGAAAACCGTGCCGCCGCCAGCCTCGCCCACCACTACCCGGGCGGGTATGCAGCCTTTATTGCCGCCATGAACGCCAAGGCCAAGGCACTGGGTATGACCAGCACGCACTATGTCGAGCCGACCGGCCTGTCGGTCCATAACGTGTCCACCGCACGGGACCTGAGCAAACTGTTGCTGGCGGCGCGCAAATACCCGCTGCTGAGCGAGCTGAGCACCACCAAGGAAAAGACCGTGGCGTTCCGCAAACCCAACTACACCCTGGGCTTTCGCAACACCGATCACCTGGTCAACAGGGCCAACTGGGACATCAAGCTGACCAAGACCGGCTTTACCGATGAAGCAGGCCACTGCCTGGTACTGGTGACCAGCATGAGCAACCGCCCGGTCGCCCTGGTGATTCTCGACGCCTTTGGCAAATACACGCACTTCGCCGATGCCAGCCGCATCCGCCAGTGGCTGGAAACCGGTAAAAGCGGCTCGGTACCGAATGCCGCCTTGAGCTACAAGGCCGGCAAAAACCTGAAAAGCCGTCAGAGCGGCGTCGCCCAGACTGCCGAATAGAAGCTGGCAGACCCAAAAAAAGGCCGCGGATCTGTCGATCGCGGCCCTTTCAAAGACGGCGCCCCTGGGCGCCGTCAGCGTTTCTGCAACCTCAGTTGGCGCTCAACGCCTTGGTCGCTCGTGCTGCCGCGTTCTCCTGCCCGGCCTGGGCCAACTCATCGGCCGCCCTCAGCCAACGCTGGCGATCGACCTGGGCGGGTACCTGGGTCGGCCCCTGAATCAGCACCGCCCAGTGCCCCGCACTGCTCCAGGCCGATTCGAATTTGGCAAAGTCCATCAACAGACGACGATTCATTCCCGCTCGCAGCAACACCGTCTGCTTGTGCCGGTTATAGCCCGCCAGCACGGCATAGCGAGGTTCGGCCCAGAACGCCGAGCCTTCGGTGTAACGCACCATCACCGGGTATCCCGCGGCAACCTGGGTCAGCAGCGCCGCTAAATTGTCGTCCAGCGGATAGACCACCATCCCGTACTCACGCGCCAGGGTCAGCATGTTCTGCTGCAACTTCGCCTCGGCGCCTGGCAGGTGCAACGGCTTGTCCAGTAGGCCCGGGGTGATCACGATACCTTGCTGGGACAGCATGCTGGCCAGGGTGCCCGGGCCGCTCTGATAGGTTTCGTCGCGGAAAAACGGTACGCCGTTGAGTTCCACCCGCTCGGGCAGGCGCTGAATCTCCGGCTGCACGCTGCTGGCGCAACCGGCCAGCGTCAGGGCGCAGGCGCCCGCCAACAACAGTGTTCGAAATCGCAGAAACATCCGTTCCATCATGACTCTCTTGTGCAGACGCCAAGCCAGGAGCCCCGGCCGAAACGCTGATCATAGGGCGCCACGAGGCAAGGGTATAGCGTCAAGCCGCAGTAATTTGCGCCTCATAGAGCAAACCGTTTGATGACACTCGACTATTGGTCAATGGCTTGAAACACAACCGCGACTAGACTGTCCATTGCAACGAGTGTGTGCCCCGGACAGGGCAAAAAGGAGGCATGTATGAGCCTGACAACGACAATCCTTATGCTGATCGGCGGCTGGCTGGCCGTCGCCGCTGCCATGCTCTGGGGCGTCCTGCGGATCGCTCGCCGGCACCATCATCCGCGCTTGCCGACTCCCGCCGCGAAAACCGCAAAACCGGCCCGGCATCACGCCACCGCGCACTGACTGGCGCTTTTTCTCCCACCCAATAAAAAACGGCGGCCAGTGTCCTTGAACACAGGCCGCCGTCGGTTGTTGCCGCGAATCAGGCTTCGACTTCCGCCTCCGCCGTCACGCGCTTCTGCCGGGCACGACGGGCCAGCATGTTCAGCCCCTCGATGGCCGCCGAGAAAGCCATGGCCGCGTACACATAACCTTTTGGTACATGGGCACCGAAACCTTCGGCGATCAGCGTCATGCCGATCATGATCAGGAAGCCCAGGGCCAGCATGACCACCGTCGGGTTGTCATTGATGAACTTGGCCAGAGGCTCGGCCGCCAGCAACATCACCAGTACCGACACCACCACCGCGATGATCATGATCGGCAAGTGCTCGGTCATGCCGACGGCGGTGATGATGCTGTCGATGGAGAACACCATGTCCAGCATCAGGATCTGGCCGATCGCCGCGGCGAACCCCAGGGACACGCCAGCGGTCTCGCTTTTGCTGTCCTGCGGCTCCGGGTCCATGCTGTGATGGATCTCCGTGGTGGCCTTCCACAGCAGGAACAGGCCGCCGGCAATCAGGATCATGTCCTTCCAGGAGAAGACCTGGCCGAAGATATCGATCACCGGCTCGGTCAGCTGCACGATAAAGGCGATGGTGCTGAGCAACGCCAGACGCAGGATCAGGGCCATGCCGATACCGATCCGCCGGGCCTTGGCCCGGTGTTGCTCGGGCAGCTTGTTGGTCAAGATCGAAATGAAGATCAGGTTATCGATGCCGAGCACGATTTCCATGACCACCAGGGTTGCCAGGGCGACCCAGGCGGTGGGGCTGGCGGCGAGTTGTAAAAGGTATTCCATGGCTCAGTCCTGAGTCGGGGGTATGGGGGAATCAGATTTCCTGGGACGACGAGGTGGCTTCTTTGGCCTCGTCAGCCGGCTTTTCCTGCTTGCTGATCAAACCCTGGGTCGCCTCGCTGATCGCCTGTTCGGCGGCCTTGTGCGTGTCGTCGATCGCCTGCTTGACGTTTTCCGCGGCCTTGCCCAACAGCTGCTGCGCGCTTTTTTCCGCCTGCTCGCAACCGGCAAGGGTGATCAACGACAACGCCAGCAACGATGCGGCGATGGATTTATAGGTCATTGCGCTTTCCTCGTTAGAACGGACCGGGCCGAGACGATGGCCCGTCAATAGCGAGGCATTCTATGGAAACGAACACTTCAGGAAAATTCGTATTTTTAACGGCTATACTTCGATTTTTACGAATCAAAGCCAGCCATGCTCAATTACCGTCAACTGCATTACTTCTGGGTCGTCGCCAAGACCGGCAGCATCGTCCGGGCCTGCGAGCAACTGAACCTGACCCCGCAAACCATCAGCGGGCAGATCACCCTGCTCGAACAAACCTATGGCATCGAGTTGTTTCGCCGGGTCGGCCGGCAACTGGAGTTGACCGAAGCCGGGCGCCAGACCCTGCCCTACGCCGAGCAGATGTTCCAGCTGGGCGGCGAACTGGAAGCCATGCTCCAGGCCCAGCCCAACGAGCAGCAGATCCTGTTCCGGGTCGGCGTGGCCGATGTGGTGCCCAAATCGATCGTCTATCGCCTGATCGCCCCGACCATGGAGCTGAGCGAACCGATCCGCATCACCTGCCGCGAGGACAAGCTCGAACGCCTGCTGGCCGACCTGGCCATCCAGCGCCTGGACCTGGTGATCTCCGACAGCCCCATGCCCTCACATCTTGATATCAAGGGCTACAGCCAGAAACTCGGCGAGTGCGGCATCAGCTTTTTCGCCACCGAAGAACTGGCCGAGCGCTATGGAACGAACTTCCCCCATAGCCTGCATGGCGCTCCGTTGCTGATTCCCGGGCAGGAAACTGTGGTGCGCAGCCGCCTGCTGCGCTGGCTGGCCGAGCAGCAGATACAACCCAGGATCATCGGTGAGTTCGACGACAGCGCCTTGATGCAGGCATTCGGTCAGTCGGGCAGCGGGATCTTCATCAGTCCCAGCGTGATCGCCGACGAAGTGCGACGCCAATACGGCGTGCAACTGATCGGCCAGACCGACGCGGTCAGCGAGTCGTTCTACGCCATTTCGGTCGAACGCAAGGTCAAGCACCCCGGCATCGTGGCGATCACCGAAGGCGCTCGCCGCGAGCTGTTCACCGCCATGGGCGCCTGAGGAGGATCAGGCGCAGCTGGCCTGTGGCTTGAGGGTCATCAACAGCAGGGCCAGCAGGATCGACACCAGGATAAAACCAGCGGCGGCAAACCCCAGGCTACCCAGCCCCAGGGTATCGATTACCCGGCCGCCGACCATGGCGCCCAGGCCGATCCCCAGGTTGGCCCCGGCGATATTCAACGACGCAGCAAACGCCGGCGCCTGAGGCGCGGCCTTGATCAGACGGACATGGCTGACCAGGAACAGCGCCGCCTGGGTCACGCCCCAGACACCCATGGCCGCCGCCAGGCCCAGCGGCGAGTGGATGCTCGGCACCAACGCCACCATGCCGCCGATCATCAAGGCGCAGAAACCCATGGATGCCAGCAGCGGATGACGGTCCACCGCGCGGCCGCCCAGCGAGTTGCCGATCAGCCCTACCGCGCCGAAGCCCATCAGGCACCAGCCGACCAGCGTGCCGTTGAAACCGGCCAGGCGCTCGAGGATGTCCGCCAGGTAGGTGTAGGCGGTGAACATGCCACTGAACACCAGGATCGACAGCAGCACATGCCCCTGCATCAAGGGGCTGCGCAGGATGCCGAACTGCGAGCGCAGGCTGGCCTGCTCGTTGTGCACGCGGGTCTGCGGCAGGTAGACATACAGCAGCAGCGCCTTGGCAAACGCCACCAGCGCCAGGATGCCGAACGCACTGCGCCAGCCGAAGGCATCGGAAATCAGCGTGCCCACCGGAATACCGAACACCGTGGCGCAGACAATACCGAAGCCGATCTTGGCGATGGCCCGTCCGGCGTAGTCGGGGCCGACGATATCCACCGCGGTTTCGCTGGCCAGGGCCCAGAACACCGGCAAGCCCAGCGCCGGGATCAGCCGCGCCACCGCCATCACCCAGATATTCGGCGCCAGCGCCGCCAGGGTATTGGCCAGGCCGAACATCACCAGTACCGAGATGAACAGGCGCTTGCGCTGGAAACGGGCGAAATAGGCCGTCAGGAACGGCCCGAACGCCGCCACGGTGAAGGCGAACAAGGTCACCAGCAGGCCGGCCTGCGGCACGCTGACCGCAAGATCCCGGGCAATCGAAGGCAGCAGGCCGACAATGATGAACTCCGTCGTCAGCACGGTAAAACCGGCGGCTGACAACAGCAGAATGGGCAACAGCATGGAAAACTCCGGAAACGACGACATCAGCGATGGCCTGGGGGCCCGCTGACTGGAGATGAGAAGAGGATGGCGAATCCTAACAGAATGTGTCCGCGCATGTCTGGGGTAGCGGCGAAAAAACCGCAGGCTACTCTAGAAGGCTCGGGTGGCAGATCGTCACATCCGTGGGCGACCCCCGTGTGATAAAGTCCGCCCCCTGCCGCAACACCCCATACCTCCAGCAACTCACCAGCACGGCGTCCCCCGTCGACGCACCGCATATTAAAAAAATCAGAGATACCGCTATGACTGCTTCACCCCCGTCGCTCCTGGAAAAACTCAAACGCACCAGTCTGGTCACGCAGATCGTCATTGGCCTGGTCGCCGGTATCGCCCTGGCGCTGCTGGCCCCCGAACTGGCGAAATCCACCGCCTTTATCGGCAAGGTCTTTGTCTCGGCACTGAAAGCCGTCGCGCCGATCCTGGTGTTCGTGCTGGTGATGGCCTCCATCGCCAACCACAAGCACGGCCAGGAAACCCATATCCGCCCGATCCTCTGGCTCTACCTGCTGGGCACTTTCGCCGCGGCGGTGGTGGCGGTGATCGCCAGCAGCCTGTTCCCCTCCTCCCTGGTGCTGAGCACCCATGACGTCGCCATCTCCGCCCCCGGCGGCATCAGCGAAGTCCTGCAAAGCCTGCTGCTGAGCGTGGTGGACAACCCAGTCAGCGCGCTGATGAACGCCAACTTCATCGGCATCCTGGCCTGGGCCATCGGCATGGGCGTGGCCATCCGCCATGCCGGCAACACCACCCGCACCGTGCTGGACGACCTGTCCAATGGCGTGACCCTGATCGTGCGAGTGGTGATCCGCTTCGCCCCGCTGGGCATCTTCGGCCTGGTGGCCTCGACCCTGGCGACCTCGGGCTTCGGCGCCCTGCTCGGTTATATGCATCTGCTGGCGGTACTGATCGGCTGCATGCTGTTCGTCGCGCTGGTGATGAACCCGCTGATCGTGTTCTGGAAGATCCGCCGCAACCCGTTCCCGCTGGTGCTCATGTGCCTGCGCGAAAGCGGCATCACCGCGTTCTTCACCCGCAGTTCGGCGGCCAACATTCCGGTCAACCTGGAACTGAGCAAGCGCCTGGGCCTGCATGAAGACACCTATTCGGTGTCGATCCCGCTGGGGGCCACCATCAACATGGCCGGCGCCGCCATCACCATCACCGTGCTGACCCTGGCCGCCGTGCATACCCTGGGCATTGCCGTCGACCTGCCCACCGCCGTGCTGCTCAGCGTGGTCGCCGCCATCTGTGCCTGTGGCGCTTCCGGCGTGGCTGGCGGTTCGCTGCTGTTGATTCCGCTGGCCTGCAGCCTGTTCGGCATCCCCAGCGAAATCGCCATGCAGGTGGTCGCCGTCGGCTTCATCATCGGCGTGCTGCAGGACTCGGCGGAAACCGCGCTGAACTCCTCCACCGACGTGCTCTTCACCGCCGCCGCGTGCATGGCCCAGGAAGAGAGGGTCCGCCAGACCGCCTGAGCCTGCATGCACAGCGCGCACTAAAAAGCCCGGCAAGGCTCGCACCTTGCCGGGCTTTTTTATCGGCTTAGCAGCCGGCTACATCAGAAGGCGCTATTTCAGAAAGCACCCATGTAGTCGCGCTTGCCGATTTCCACGCCGTTGTGGCGCAGGATCGCGTAGGTGGTGGTGACGTGGAAGAAGAACTGCGGCAGACCGTAGGTCAGCAGGTAGGACTGGCCGCTGAAGCGCTTCTCTTTCGGGGTGCCCGGACGGGTGACGATCTCGATGCCTTCCTTGCCATCGATCTGCGCCGGCTGGATGCCGTCGATAAAGGCCAGAACCTTGGCCAGCAGCGCCTGCAGCTCGGCAAAGGTGGTTTCAGTGTCGTCGTACTTCGGCACTTCGACTTCGGCCAGGCGGGCCGAAACGCCCTTGGCGAAATCGACGGCGATCTGCACCTGACGGATCAGCGGGAACATGTCCGGGTACAGGCGGGCCTGCAGGAAGGCATTCGGGTCGATGTTCTTCGCCGTGGCGTGGGCTTCGGCCTTGTTCAGGACATCGCTCAGGGCGTTGAGCATTTGCTTGAAGACAGGAACGGAGGCGGCGTACAGGGAAATGGTCATGGTGATCTCGACAGGCTGACGGAAAAAAGCGGAAACAAAGGTGGCGCGATTATAGACCTGCCTGAGCCTCGCCGGCGGCTTGTCTTTTATCCAGCAAGGATTAGGCTAGTCGCCTTCGACAGCATAGGGAAAGCGCGATGAGCATCGAGCAAGAGACCTCCAGCGAGCAATTGCAACTGACCAGCACCGAACTGCGCATTCTCGGGTCGCTGATCGAGAAGCAGGCAACCAGCCCGGAAACCTATCCGCTGACCCTCAATGCCCTGGTCATCGCCTGCAACCAGAAAACCAGCCGCGAACCGGTGATGAACCTCACCCAGGGCCAGGTCGGCCAGAGCCTGCGCGCCCTGGAAAACCGCGGCTTCGCCCGCCTGGTAATGGGCAGCCGCGCCGACCGCTGGGAGCATCGCCTGGACAAGGCGCTGGAACTGGTGCCGGCGCAAGTGGCACTCGCCGGCCTGCTGTTCTTGCGCGGCCCGCAGACCGTCAACGAACTGCTGACCCGCAGCGGGCGCATGCATGATTTCGAAGACAGCGAACAGGTGGTACATCAACTGGAGCGCCTGATCGCACGCGGCCTGGCGCTGCTGATTCCGCGCCAGGCCGGCCAGCGCGAAGATCGCTACATGCACGCCCTGGGAGACCCGGCGGATATCGAGGCGATCCTCGCCGCCCGGCAGAACCCGGTGGAGCGCAGTTCGGGCAGCGGCGTATCGGCGGAACGCATCGAAGAGCTGGAAGCGCGCATCGCCGCCCTCGAAGAGCGCCTGGCGAAACTCGAAGGCTGATCGCCCCCGCCCCCTGCGGCAGCGCCTGGTAGCCGCTGCCGCAGTCGGCGCAACGTCTCAAAGACTACAAAAGCCCCTACTCCCCGTCCCAGTAATCCACCCCGTCCGCATGCCGCGCCACCGCGACGAATCCCGAGGCGTTGCCCTCATCGTCGATCTTGAAGTCCTTCATCACCACATACTTGCCGGAATCCGGGTATTCGCAGATATCCGGCGCCTCCTGGGTGCTGACCGCCAGATAGCGCAGCTCGCCCTGGCTGGTGTTGATGATCTGGTGCGCGGTGTCCATGTCGCCCGGCGGGCAGGCGATCACATCGCCGGCGCGGATGGCAAAACGCTCGGCGCCGAGACGGATCTCGCCCTCGCCGGCGACTATGTAGAACATCTCTTCGTTGACGCGATGGTTATGGAAGGGGCTGGCGCGCATCCCCGGGCCCAGGGCAATCAGCCGGTAGCCGAGCTTCCGGGCACCCAGTTGCTGGCCGACACGGGCGATGCGCTGGACATAACGGCCGGCGGTGTCGCCGGTGGGGCTCAGGGCTTCAGGCAGCGGCTGAAGGTCCGCCTGATCCAGATTGAGAATGGCAGGTGGCATAACGGTCCTCGATCACGGTGGCGTGGAACAGGGGCAAGTCTTGGCTTGCTGGCGACCAGTATAGGCAGGGCTTCGCGCGCCACCGACCTGCCCTGCTCCACCCACCGATCAGGCCCGGGCGAAGGCCACCGCCTGCTGGAACTGCTCGGCGCTGGGGCGCACGCCGGTGTACAGCACGAACTGCTCCAGCGCCTGGATGGCGATCACTTCCAGGCCGGTGATCACCTGTTTGCCTTCGGCCCGGGCGCGCAGGATCAGCGGGGTTTCCGCCGGCACCGCCACCACGTCGAACACGGTGCGCGCGGCCTGGATCGCCTCGACCGGGAACGCCAGCTGGTCGGCCTCGGGACCGCCACTCATACCGATCGGGGTGACGTTGATCAGCATCTGCGGGCGCAACTCGCCCAGCTCAGCCTGCCAGACATAGCCCAGGGAGTCGGCGAGGGCCTGCCCGGCTTGGGCATTGCGGGCAACTATCACGCCATCGTGGTAGCCACCATCGCGCAAGGCGCTGGCCACCGCCTTGGCCATGCCGCCGCTGCCGCGCAGGGCAAAGCGGGTGTTCTTGGGGATCCGGTGGCTGTCGAGCAACTGGGCGACGGCGATGTAATCGGTGTTGTAGGCCTTGAGGTGGCCGTTGGTGTTGACGATGGTGTTGATCGACTGGATAGCGCTGGCCGAGGCGTCCAGTTCGTCCACCAGGGCAATGCAGGCCTCCTTGAACGGCATGGACACGCCACAGCCGCGAATGCCCAGGGCGCGGATCCCACCGACGGCGCCTGGCAGGTCCTGGCTGCTGAACGCCTTGTAGTAGAAGTTCAGGCCCAGCTGTTCATACAAATGATTGTGAAAGCGCAGGCCGAAATTCCCCGGACGCCCTGACAGCGACATACACAACTGGGTGTCTTTGTTGGGGTTCATCTGCATGTTGATCTCCTTGGAACGCACTTTCGGATAGACGGGATTAGCCAGTCATCGGGTTCTGCCCGATCATATCGACAGCGCCTGAAAGACGGGCCTGTCGCCTACGGACGAGGGTAAAGAAGCCGGTACAGACCTTACACAAAATTTACCCGGCGGCTGTGCAGTTTTTCAGAAAAAAGCTGTCTTAGAAGTATCCCCGCGACAGTCCTCGCGTCTATTGCAGACCGAGCGCTGGGGTCGGAACCGAGGAATAGCCATGATGCGTAAAATCCCCAAGATAGCCTTGCTCATTGGTGCACTTGCTGTCGCCGGTCAAGCGTCCGCCCACGGTGGCGGTGGTTGGGGTGGCCCGGCGGTAGTCGGTGCCGTGGTCGGCGCAGCGGTGGTGGGTTCGGTGATCGCCAGCCACAGTCGCCCGGTCTACGTGCAACAACCGGTCTATGTTCAGCCGCAACCGGTGTATGCCGCGCCGCCACCGGTCTACTACCAGCCACAGCCGGTGTACGTGGAAGGCCCACCGGTCTATTACCGTCCGGCCCCGGTGTATTACGGCCCGCCTCGCGGCTACTACGGCCCGCCACGCCATTACTACTATGGCCCTGGCCGCTGGTAACTCCGGCGACCGCACACCCACAGGCCCCGCCTTCACCAGCGGGGCCTGTTGCGTTTGAAACAACCCTGAAATGTCTGAATAAATCTTGCAGAGGTCGCTGCCGGGACAGCTTTTGCGATTCAATCCGGCAATAGTGTTGCCAAAGGCAGCCCCTACGCTGAAGCCTACAATTGTCATATTTATGTCATGTCAGGTCCGCAAGATCGGATCTGTCCACAAAACGGCCCCATAACAACAAGGACGACGCCCATGCCGACACAAAACCCCCATCACTCCCCCACCCTGGGTACCGCGAGCAAGGTGTACAGCGCCCTGACCGAACTCAAGCACCTGGAAGGCCACCGCAGCGCCAAGTTCCTGGCCTTGCTGGCCGAGCACCTGGTGCGCAAGGGCCTGCTGCACGACCCGGAAGTGGTCTACATGCTCGATCAGGTCGTCGACTGATCGGGCTGGCGCCTTTTTCGCCGGTATCGATGTCCACTATCGAGCGCGGTGATTTTTCGTCGAACCTCTCGGTCCGTAAGGTAGCCCCATTGATTGATGGAGGTACTTATGCCCAAGGTTCAGATCATGTCCGTTATCGGTAGCGCCGTTCCCACCTCGCTCAGGGAGCTGGGGTTGCTGGCGTGTTGGTACCTGGTGCGCGACGGCGAGCCGGTCAGCGGCCCGCTCACTTCGCTGACCGCCGCCCAGGCCCTGTCGCAAAAGATCGAGCAGCGCGTCCTGCATGCCTAAGGCAGCGGCAGCTGTGTCCGCGGCCGGGTATCGACGAACAGGTCCCAGCTCGAGATGAACAGCGCGGCGATCAACGGCCCGATGACAAAGCCGTTCAGGCCGAAGATCGCCAGGCCCCCCAGGGTCGAAATCAGAATCAGGTAGTCCGGCATCCTGGTGTCCTTGCCCACCAGGATCGGGCGCAGCACGTTGTCCACCAGGCCGATCACGAACACCCCGTACAAGCCCAGCAACACGCCTTGCCAGATCGCCCCGCTGAGCAGGAAGTACAGGGCCACCGGACCCCAGACGATCGCCGCGCCCACCGCCGGCAACAACGACAGCAAGGCCATCAGCACCGCCCACAGCAGCGGGCTGGGAATCTCCAGAAACCAGAAAATCAGCCCGCCCAGCACCCCCTGGCTGACCGCTACCAGCACGTTGCCCTTCACCGTGGCCCGCACCACCCGACTGAACTTGAGCTGCAACCGGCGCTTCTGATGCTCGGCCAACGGCACCGCGATGCGCACCTTGCGTACCAGTTCGGCGCCATCGCGCAAAAAGAAGAACAACAGGTACAGCATCACGAAAAAGCTCACCACGAACTTGAAGGTGCCCTGGCCGACGCTGAAAGCCTGGGTGGCGAAGAACTGGCTGCCTTGCAGCGCGCTCTTGACGATCTTCTCGCGCACGCTCTCCAGCTCACCCAGGCCGAAGCGGTCCAGCAGCTGCTGGAAGTACAGCGGCAGGCTGTGCTTGAACCGGTCCAGCTGACCGGCGATGTCCAGTTCGCCGCTTTCGATGCTCTGGTAAAGGTTGGCGCCCTCCTGCACCAGCAGGGTGCTGATGATGACCACCGGCAGAATCGCGCTCACCAGGCAGATGCTCAGGGTGCAAAAGGCCGTCAGGTTGCGTGGCCAACCGAACTTGATTTGCAGGCGCCGATGCAGCGGGTCGAACAGGATGCCGAGAATCACCGCCCAGAACACCGCGCCGTAAAAGGGCAGCAGGATCCAGATGAAGGCGACGGTCACCAGGGTCAGCAGAAGCAACAGGCTTTTGTGTTGCATGAGGTGCTGGTTCATGTCCGCTCCCCGTCAATAAGGTCCAGGACACCGCAAAGCGCCCCTAAAGCGTTAGTCCGCCGGTGTTCGGCCAAGTGCCCTGTTTTATTCGTCGAGCATAGATCCAGATCAATGAAGTCTGTTGGCCCAGGCCTTACCCTCGCGACCTTTTGCCATCGACAAACCGCCATGACGCCCCTGACCCGCCCCGAACTGCTCGCCCCCGCCGGCACTCTGAAAAACATGCGCTACGCCTTCGCCTATGGCGCCGATGCGGTATACGCCGGCCAGCCGCGCTACAGCCTGCGGGTGCGCAACAACGAATTCGACCACGCCAACCTGGCCCTCGGCATTCGCGAGGCCCAGGCCCAGGGCAAGCGCTTCTACGTGGTGGTCAACATCGCCCCGCACAACGCCAAGCTCAAGACCTTCCTCAAGGACCTGGAGCCGGTGATCGCAATGGCTCCGGACGCGCTGATCATGTCCGACCCGGGGCTGATCATGCTGGTGCGCCGGCACTTCCCGCAGATGCCGATCCACCTGTCGGTGCAGGCCAATACGGTGAACTGGGCCAGCGTCGAGTTCTGGCAGCAACAGGGCCTGAGCCGGATCATCCTGTCCCGCGAACTGTCCCTGGAAGAGATCGAGGAAATCCGCCAGCAGGTGCCGGCCATGGAGCTCGAGGTATTCGTCCATGGCGCCCTGTGCATGGCCTACTCCGGGCGCTGCCTGCTGTCGGGCTACATGAACAAGCGCGACGCCAACCAGGGCACCTGCACCAATGCCTGCCGCTGGAAATACCAGGCAGAAGAAGCGACGGAGAACACCCTCGGCGAGATCGTCCAGCAGTTCCAGCCGGAGCCGACCCTGGGCCTGGGGGCGCCGACCGAGCAGGTGTTCCTGCTGCGCGAGGCCAATCGCCCGGACGAAGCGATGCCGGCCTTCGAGGACGAGCACGGCACCTACATCATGAACGCCAAGGACCTGCGTGCGGTGCAGCACGTCGAGCGCCTGACGCGCATGGGCGTGCACTCGTTGAAGATCGAGGGCCGCACCAAGTCGCACTTCTATTGCGCCCGTACCACCCAGGTCTATCGCCGGGCCATCGACGACGCGGTAGCCGGCCGCGAGTTCGACCGCAGCCTGATGAACGACCTGGAGTCCCTGGCCCAGCGTGGTTACACCGAAGGTTTCCTGCGCCGCCATGTGCACGACGAATACCAGAACTACCTGAACGGCAGCTCGGTATCGGAACGCCAGCAGTTCGTCGGCGAACTCACCGGCGAGCGCCGTGACCGGCTGGCGGAAGTGAAAGTGAAGAACCGCTTTGCCCTGGGCGACCATATGGAGCTGATGACCCCCAAGGGCAACTTCCACTTCGACCTGCATCAGTTGCAGAACATCCATGGCGAGCCGATCGAGGTCGCGCCGGGGGACGGGCATACGGTGTACCTGCCGATCCCGGACGCGGTGGATCTGCGCTTTGCCCTGTTGATGCGCGACGTGACGCCGAACAGCGCGGTGTAATCCTGATTGCGGTGGCGTCTCTGATGACGCCATCGCGGGCAAGTCGGATCGCTGCCCGCTCGCTCCTACAGAGGATAACGAGCTACCCGCGATACGCTTGAACGCTTAGATACGGAACTGCCCCACCAGCTTGCCCAGGCGCTGGCCGAGGTCGGCCAGGCTGCGTGAGGTCTGGGCGCCGAGCTGGGTTTCGTCGGCGACGCTGTCCACCGCCACTGCGATCTGGTGCACGCTGCGGTTGATCTCTTCGGCCACCGCGGTCTGTTCTTCCGCGGCGCTGGCGATCTGCGCGTTCATCGAGTTGATGGTGCCGATCAGTTGCGCCATGGCATCCAGCGAAGCCCCGGCTTCGTTGGCCTGGTGCGAGGTGCCGTCGCCGGCATCGCTGGAGCGGCGCATGGCCTCCACGGCGGTGCGCGTGCCCTGTTGCAGGCGGTCGATCATGCCCTGGATTTCCTGGGTGCTCTGCTGGGTGCGGCTGGCCAGTGCCCTGACCTCGTCGGCCACCACCGCGAAGCCACGCCCGGCCTCACCGGCCCGCGCTGCTTCGATGGCCGCGTTGAGAGCCAGCAAGTTGGTCTGTTCGGCGATGGAACGGATCACGTCGAGCACACTGACAATCGACGCCACGTCTTTCTGCAGGCTGTCCAGGGAGGTGCCGCTGCTGCGGATATCGCTGACCAGCGCATGAATCTGCTGGATGCTGCCATCCACCACGCGCTTGGCCGCCTGGCCTTCCTCGTCGGTCTGCTGCGCCGCCACCGCCGCGCCCTGGGCGCTGCGTGCCACTTCCTGGGCCGCCGACGACATTTCATTGATCGCCGTGGCCACCTGATCGGTCTCGTGGCGCTGGCGCTCCATGGCCTGCTCGGAACGCTGGGCCTGTTCGGACACCTGGGTCACCAGGCCGGTGAGCTGGCCGGTCATCTCGGTGATCTGCCGCACCAGGCCGTGGATCTTGTCGACGAAACGGTTGAAGGAGCCGGCCAGGTCGCCCAGCTCGTCCTGGCTGGTGATGGCCAGGCGGCGGGTCAGGTCGCCTTCGCCGGCGGCGATATCGTCGAGGTTGAGTTTCATCAGGTTCAGCGGCCGCAGGATGGTATTGGCCACCAGCATGCCGATGGCGGCGATCACCAGCAGCACCACCAC
Organism: Pseudomonas sp. GW531-T4; assembly: GCF_017349615.1. Lineage (NCBI taxonomy): Bacteria > Pseudomonadati > Pseudomonadota > Gammaproteobacteria > Pseudomonadales > Pseudomonadaceae > Pseudomonas > Pseudomonas sp. GW531-T4. Next base: position 41,987 of record NZ_JACMZT010000023.1, on the reverse strand, counting down.
GGCGATACCGATGATACTCAGGACCATGCCCCGCATGCGCTGGTTGACGCTGGCCTCGACCTCGGCCACCTGGGCGTCGATGCCGTCCAGGTTCACCGAGGAGCCGACGATCAGGTCCCACTTGGGCAGGTATTCGGTGTAACCCAGTTTCGGCACCAGCACGTCGCTGCCCGGCTGGGTCGAGCTGTACTGCACATAGTGCGTGCCGTCCTTGCCGACCTTGACCAGCTCGCGGTTGACGTACACGCCGTTGGGGTCGCGGTTGTCCTTGAAGCTCTTGCCGACGCCGTCCGGGCTGTTGCCCTTGAACAGGCGCACGGTCTCGGAGTCGTAGCCGAAGAAGTAACCGTCCTTGCCGTAGGTGATGTTCGACAGCAGCTTCACCACCTGCGCGCGGGCCGCGGTATCGCCGGGCGCCGCCGCGTCGTAGAGCGGCTTGACCGTGCTCAGGGCCACCTCCACATAGCTTTGCAGCGTGGTCTTGGCCTCGCCGAGCAGGCGCTGTCTTGTCTCGTCCACTTCGTTCTGCGCCTGCTGCTTGAGCATGACGACCGTGGTCAGGCTGATCACCAGCGCAAACAACAGCACCGGGAGGACCGCGAGGGACAGGACTTTGCCCTTCAGACTTAAGCGCATAGGAGGTTCACTCTTGATTTTATTGGCGTGATACAGCCTTAACGGCACGCCACCACAAAAGTTGAGCCCGCGGGAAGATGAAGGGAATCTGGGGCCACGCAGCGCCCTTGAGATTTATCGCGAGCAAGCTTCGCTCCTACAGATACGACGCTTCTGTAGGAGCGAAGCTTGCTCGCGATAAGGACAACACAGTACAGCTGAAACCCCGCGGCCTCAGAGCACCATCGCCGCGACCCAGCCGAACGCCAGCAGCGGCAGGTTGTAGTGCAGGAAGGTCGGGACCACGGTGTCCCAGATGTGGTGGTGCTGGCCGTCGATGTTCAGGCCGGAGGTCGGGCCCAGGGTCGAGTCCGAGGCTGGCGAACCGGCGTCGCCCAGGGCACCGGCGGTACCGACGATGCAGACGATCGCCAGCGGGCTGAAGCCCAGTTGCACGCACAGCGGCACGAAGATGGTCGCCAGGATCGGCACGGTGGAGAACGACGAGCCGATGCCCATGGTCACCAACAGTCCCACCAGCAACATCAACAAGGCGCCGACGCCCTTGCTGTGGCCAATCCAGCTGGCCGAAGACTCCACCAGGCTCTTCACCTCGCCGGTGGCCTTCATCACCTCGGCGAAACCGGCGGCGGCGATCATGATGAAACCGATCATCGCCATCATCTTCATGCCTTCGGTGAACAGGTCGTCGGTCTCGCGCCAGCGCACGATGCCCGACACCGAGAAGATCAGGAAGCCGGACAGCGCGCCGATAATCATCGAATCCAGCAACAGCTGGATGACAAAGGCCGCGACAATCGCCAGGCCCGCCACCAGCAGCGTGCGCGGGTTGTATTGCACCGTCACCTGCTCGACTTTCTCGATCAGCTGCAGGTCATACACACGCTTCTTGCGGTAGCTGACAAAGGCCAGCAGCAGGCCGAAGACCATGCCCAGCGCCGGAATGCCCATGGCGTGGGTGACATTGATATTGCTGATGTCCACGCCACTGCGGGCGACGTTGGCCAGCAGGATCTCGTTGAGGAAGATATTGCCGAACCCCACCGGCAGGAACATGTACGGGGTGATCAGGCCGAAGGTGATGACGCAGGCGATCAGCCGTCGGTCCAGTTGCAGTTTGCTCAGCACATACAACAGTGGCGGCACCAGCAGCGGGATGAAGGCGATATGGATCGGCAGGATGTTCTGCGAGGCGATCGCCACCACCCACAACAGGCCGATCAGCAGCCATTTGACGTTGCCGCCGCCATTGGCGTCCTGGCGGTCCACCAACAGCAGGATCTTGTCCGCCAGGGCGTGGGCCAGGCCGGACTTGGCGATCGCCACCGCAAAGGCGCCGAGCAAGGCGTAGGACAGGGCCACAGTCGCTCCGCCGCCGAGGCCGTTGTTGAAAGCCTTGAGGGTCGCCTCGATGCCCAGGCCACCGGTCAACCCTCCCACCAGCGCGCCTACGATCAGCGCGATCACCACATGCACGCGGGACAGGCTGAGGACCAGCATGACGCCAACCGCGGCAATTACTGCATTAATCATCGTTACCTCATGGCACTGCGACGGGAAAACGCCGCAAAAGGAATGAGTCCGGCCAGAGGGCATGGCTGCCGACGCCGGATTGGAAAAGGAGGGTCTTATTAGAGGGCGCGCACTTTGCAGCAGCGGGCAACGCTTGTCAAAACCGGCGGTCCGCTGCCAACGCCTTTCCTGTAGCCGCTGGCGCAGCCTGCGATCCAGCGCAACGCGCTGGCCAGGGCGGACGCCGCAGTATGCCTGGTACTCCCGAGGCGCCTGGAGTGGCGGCCGCTCCGCGCCCGAGCGCAGGCTACGCCAGCGGCTACAAGGGGCGAGTCCGCAACGAGCCAGTCCCCGGGGGAAATTCGAACGAGCGTTTAAAGAAGGCCGTTCTGCGGCCGATACGTTGCAAAGTCTCAAATAAATATCGAATAAGGACGTCTCCATGTCGCTCAGACAACTTTCCATCCAGTGGAAAATCACCTTGCTCGCCGGACTCTGCCTGGCCGGCATCGTGACCCTGCTGGTAGGGCTTTCGCTGTACCGCATGGAGCACAGCTCCGCACTGGTGAAGGCTTCGAGCATGGAGATGCTCAACGAAGCCGCCCAGGCCCGCATCGAGGCCCAGGGCGAAGTCCAGGCGCTGGGCATCCGCCAGCAATTCATGGACGCCTATCAATACGGCCACGGCTTCTCGCGCCAGGTGCTGTTCCTGCGCGAACAGGCCGAGAAGCGCTTCCTCGATGCCTTCGACCTGCGCGAGGACCTGACCCGCCAGGTGAAGTCGGCGCTGCAAGCCAACCCCGACCTGCTCGGCCTGTCGCTGGTGTTCGAGGCCAATGCCCTGGACGGCAAGGACGAACTCTTCAGCGGCCAGGGCGAACTGGGCAGCAACGACAAGGGCCGTTTCGCCCTCTACTGGTCGCAGCCGACCCCGGGCAAGCTGACCTCCATGGCGCTGCCGGAAAGCGACATGAGCGACACCACCACCGGCCCCAGCGGCCAGCCGGCCAACGCCTGGTTCACCTGCCCGCGCAGCACCCTCAAGCCCTGCGTGATCGAGCCCTACTTCTATGCGATCGACGGCCAGAACGTGCTGATGACCAGCATCGTGTTCCCGCTGCTGGTGAACGGCAAAGTCATCGCCTCGCTGTCGGTGGACATCAACCTCAACAGCCTGCAATCGGTCAGCCAGCAAGCGAGCAAGGAACTCTACGACGGCCAGACCACGGTCAGCATCATCAGCCCGGTCGGCCTACTCGCCGGCTACAGCGCCGACGCCAGCAAGCTCAGCCAGCGCCTGGACCAGCTGGACCAGGCCAACGGCGGCGAACTGATCCGCCTGCTGTCGGCCAGCCCCCAGACCCAGAGCCTGCACGACAACAGCGAACTGAAAGTGCTCGCGCCCTTCACCCCGATTCCCGGCGGCAAGCCCTGGGGCGTGCTGCTGCAAGTGCCGGAGCGGGTCCTGGTGGGCCCGGCCGAAGCGCTGAAGAACCAGCTGGACCAGAGCAATAAGGCCGGCACCCTGGTCGAGCTGGGCCTGGGCCTGCTGGCCGCGGTGCTCGGCCTGCTGCTGGTGTGGCTGATGGCGCGCAGCGTGACCCGGCCGATCCTCGGCGTGGCACACATGCTGGAAGACATCGCCAGCGGCGAAGGCGACCTGACCCGGCGCCTGGCCTACGACAAACAGGACGAACTGGGCCAGCTGGCCGGCTGGTTCAACCGCTTCCTCGACAAGCTGCAACCGATCATCGCCGAGGTGAAACGCTCGGTGCAGGACGCCCGCGGCACCGCCGACCAGTCCTCGGCCATCGCCACCCAGACCAGCGCCGGCATGGAGCAGCAGTACCGCCAGGTCGATCAGGTGGCCACCGCCTCCCATGAAATGAGCGCCACCGCCCAGGACGTCGCCCGCAGCGCGGCCCAGGCCGCGCAAGCCGCCCGCGATGCCGACCAGGCCACGCGCCAGGGCCTGAGCGTGATCGACCGCACCACCGCCAGCATCGATCACCTGGCGGCCGACATGAGCACCGCCATGACCCAAGTCGAAGGCCTGGCCGCCAACAGCGAGAAGATCGGTACGGTGCTGGAAGTGATCCGCGCCATCGCCGAGCAGACCAACCTGCTGGCCCTCAACGCCGCCATCGAGGCCGCCCGCGCCGGCGAGGCCGGGCGCGGTTTCGCGGTGGTCGCCGACGAAGTGCGCAACCTCGCCCGCCGTACCCAGGAGTCGGTGGAGGAAACCCGCCAGGTCATCGAGGAGCTGCAAAGCGGCACCCAGGAAGTGGTCGGCTCGATGGGCAACAGCCATCGCCAGGCCCAGGGCAGCGTCGAGCAGGTCGGCCAGGCGGTCACCGCCCTGCGGCAGATCGGCGACGCGGTGACGGTGATCAGCGACATGAACCTGCAGATCGCCAGCGCCGCCGAAGAGCAAAGCGCGGTGGCCGAGGAGATCAACAACAACGTGGCGACCATCCGCGACGTCACCGAGTCGCTGTCGGAGCAGGCCAACGAATCGGCGCGGGTCAGCCAGTCGCTGAACAGCCTGGCCAACCAACAGCAGAGCCTGATGGATCAGTTCCGGGTCTGAAGAGTCTCATCGCGAGCAAGCTCGCTCCTACACTGACGGCGCCGTCTCTGTAGGAGCGAGCTTGCTCGCGATAGCGATCTGCCTGTCACCGCAAGGCTCGGTCCCAACCACTACTGGCGCCCAGGCAACTCGATCAACACCCGCAGGCCGCCCTGCGGGCTTTCCAGCAAGCGCAGCACCCCGCCCCAGCTCTCGACGATATCGCGCACGATGCCCAGACCCAGGCCGTGGCCGTCGGTCTGTTCGTCCAGGCGCGTGCCACGGCTGAATACCTGGCTGCGCAGTTCCTCGGGAATCCCCGGCCCATCGTCGTCCACCGCCAGGCCGTACCCCTGGGCGGTCTGCCAGACACTCAGCGCCACTTCGGCATCGGCCCACTTGCAGGCGTTGTCCAGCAGGTTGCCCAGCAACTCCAGCAGGTCTTCCCGATCCCAGGGCAATTGCAGGCCGGGGGCCGCCTGGTAGCTCAGGTCCAGGTGTTCGCCATGGATCATGTTCAGGGTCGCCAGCAGTCCCGGTAGCTCGGCGTCGCAATCGAACAGCGCGCCGGGCAAGGCATCGCCGGCCAGACGCGCGCGGTTCAGCTCGCGATTGAGCCGCTGCTGCACCTGCTCCAGCTGCTCCTCGAGCAACTGGCGCAACTCCGGGTGCGCTTGCAGCTTGGGGTTGGAAGCCAGGCTCAGCAGCACCGCCAGCGGGGTCTTCAGCGCATGCCCGAGGTTGCCCAGGGCATTGCGCGAACGCTTGAGGCTGTCTTCGGTATGGGCCAGCAGATGGTTGATCTGCGCCACCAGCGGCTCCAGCTCCAGCGGCACCTGTTCGTCCAGTTGCGAACGCTGGCCGCGTTGCAATTGGGCGATCTGTTCGCGGGCCTGTTCCAGCGGGCGCAAGGCGCGGCGCACGGTAAGCCGCTGCAGGATCAGGATCAGCAGCAGGCCGGCCAAGCCCAGGCCCAGGCCAACCTGCTGCATGCGCAGGAAGCTCTCGCGCACCGGGGTGTAATCCTGGGCGACGCTGATGGAAATCGACTGCCCGAGGCGCCGGTAGTCGGTGCGCAGCACCAGCAGGCGCTGGCCTTCCGGTCCCAGTTGCAGGTTGCTGTGCAGGCCGGTCTGCGCAAGTGCAGGCAGGTCCTGGTCCCACAACGAGCGGGAGCGCCAGTGCACGTCATCGAAATCGATGCGGAAGTAATGCCCGGAAAACGGCCGCTGATAAGCCGGCGACAGACGCCGCTCGTCCAGCTGCAAACCCTGGGGGCCACGCACCAGCGCCACCAGCAGGCTTTCGCTGTCGTTGCGCAGGCCGGCTTCCAGGTAGCGTTGCAAGCCCATCTCGAACAGCCACAGGCTGGTCTGCGCCAGCACCAGGCCGACAATCACCATCACGCTGATCAGGCCCAGGCTCAGGCGGCGCTGGATCGACCTCACTGGGCGCTCCCGCCGAACAGGTAGCCCTGGCCGCGACGGGTTTCGATCACGCTGCGCCCGAGCTTGCGCCGCAGGTGGTTGACGTGGACTTCCAGCACGTTGGAATCGCGCTCGGTCTCACCGTCGTAGAGGTGCTCAGCCAGGTGGCTTTTCGAGAGGATCTGCTCCGGGTGCAGCATGAAGTAGCGCAGCAGGCGGAACTCGGCGGCGGTCAGCTGGATATCCACGCCGTCGCGCACCACGCACTGGCGGCCTTCGTCGAGGTGCAGCCCGGCGGCCTGCAGCGTCGGCTGGTTGGCCTGGCCATGGGAACGGCGTAACAACGCCTGGATGCGCAGGTGCAATTCTTCCGGGTGGAAGGGTTTGGTCAGGTAGTCGTCGGCACCGGCCTTGAGGCCTTCGATGCGCTCGGCCCAGGAGCCGCGGGCGGTGAGGATCAGCACCGGGGTCGCCAGGCCGCCGGCACGCCATTTCTCCAGCACCTCCAGGCCCGGAACCCCCGGCAGGCCGAGGTCGAGCACGATCAGGTCGTAAGGCTCGCTGGCGCCCTGGTACAGCGCGTCACGGCCATCGGCCAGCCAGTCCACGGCGTAGCCCTGGCGGTTGAGCCCGGCCAGCAGTTCGTCGGCCAGGGAGACGTGGTCTTCCACCAGGAGCAGGCGCATCAGTCATCTTCCTTGTCTTTCAGTAAGCGGCCGGTGGTGGCCTCGAGGTCCAGCTCGCGGACCACGCCCTCGGCGGTCAGCAGCTCGACTTCATAGATGTAGACGTCGTGTTTTTCTTCCAGCTCGGCTTCCAGCAGCTTGGCCCCTGGGTAACGGTCCAGGGCCTGTTGCAGCAACTGTTCCAGCGGCAGGATCACCCCTTGCTGGCGCAGGCGCAGGGCTTCGTCCTGGTCCAGGTCGCGGGCCAGCGCCACCGAGCAAAAAGCCAGAAGCGCCAGGGCCACCCTGCTGCCGGCGCGTAGATTCACCTTCATTACGTATCCTGATGATCCTTGAGCACCTGGCCGCTCACCGCGTCCAATTCCAGGTCCCACTCAACCCCTTGAGGGTCGCGCATCTCGATCTGGTAGATGTACTTGCCGTACTCCTCTTCCAGCTCGGTTTCGGTGATGGTCGCGCCCGGGTGCTTGGCCAATGCCGTGGCATTGAGTTTTTCAAAGGACACAATGGTACCAGCGTCGCGCAGTCTCAGGGCTTCGTCGGGCCCCAGGTCGCGAGCATGGGCCAGGCTGGCGGTCATGCCGATGAGAGTCGCGGTGAACAGGGCAGTCAGGGTTTTCATGGGGTGTCTCCGGCTTTCTCGTTATGTGTTGCTACGCGGCTCACAATAGCGGGTCGAACTTAATTGAAACTGAATGGCCATCATCGCCAGCGCGCAGGTTTCATTCGGCGCCGCCGGCCCGAGCTTTTATACTCACCCGTCGCTCGAGATTGAGGCCGGTATGACCGCCATCCACATCAAGTTTCCCGCCCTGACCCTCAAGGCCGGCCCACGCGCCCTGGCCCGTATCCGCGCCAACGGCCTGAGCGCGGCCGAAGTCGGCACCCTGCCCGGCGCCGCCGGCGGGCCAAAAGCCCTGGGCATCCAGGGGCTGGACCTGGCGCTGTTCGGCGAATGGCTGCCGGCGGCGCCACGGGAGCGTTCGCTGATCGGTGCCTCGGTGGGTTCCTGGCGCTTCGCCAGTGCCTGCCTGCCGGACGCCGCCGCAGGCATCCGCCGCCTGGGCCAGTTGTACAACGCCCAGAGTTTCGCCAAGGGCGTGACCATGGCGCAGATCAGCCAGAGTTCGCAGCGCATGCTGCACGAACTGCTCGACGGCCGCGACTCGAGCATTCTCGACAACCCGCACTACCGGCTGAACATCATGGTGGTGAAAAGCCACGGCCTGCTCGCCGACGACCATCGCGGGCGGCTGGGCCTGGGATTGTCCTCGGTGATCGCCGACAACCTGCGTGGCCGCGCGCGCCTGTCGCGGCACTTCGAACGCCTGGTGCTGCACGACCCGCGCCTGGCGCCGCCACTGCAAGCCCTCGACGACTTCCCCTCGCGCTTCGTGCCGCTGGACATTGGCAACCTGCGCCAGGCCCTGCTGGCCTCGGGTTCGATCCCGATGGTCATGCAAGGCGTGCGCGACCTGCCCGGCGCCGGGGCCGGCACCTTCCGCGACGGCGGCCTGCTGGACTACCACCTCGACCTGCCCTACAGCGGCGACGATATCGTGCTCTACCCGCACTTCACCGACCGGGTGATTCCCGGCTGGTTCGACAAGACCCTGCCCTGGCGCCGCGGCAACCCCGGCCGTCTGCAGGACGTGTTGCTGCTGGCGCCGTCGAAGGAATACCTGGCGCGCCTGCCCTACGGCAAGCTGCCGGACCGCAACGACTTCAAGCGTTTCATGGGCGACGACGCCAGCCGCCAGAAATACTGGCGCAGCGCGATGGACGAAAGCCGGCGGCTGGGCGACGAGTTCCTCGAACTGGCCGCAGGTGGTCGTCTCGGCGAACGGCTATTGACCCTTTAGTCAGTGTTTTCCCGCACCCGCACAACCAAGCTGGTAAACTCGCTGCCTGCCTTACATCGCCCGCGGCGATAGCCACCTGACCGAGCTGACCGACACTGTGGAAATCTTCAAAGAATTTACCTTCGAATCCGCCCACCGCCTGCCCCACGTGCCTGCCGGCCACAAGTGCGGGCGCCTGCACGGCCACTCGTTCAAGGTGGCCATCCACCTGAGCGGCGACCTCGACCCGCACACCGGCTGGATTCGTGACTTCTCCGAAATCAAGGAGATCTTCAAGCCGCTCTACGAGCGCCTGGACCACAACTACCTGAACGACATTCCCGGCCTGGAAAACCCCACCAGCGAAGTGCTGGCCAAGTGGATCTGGAACGAGCTCAAACCCCTGCTGCCCGAGCTGAGTGCGATCCGCATCCACGAGACCTGCACCAGCGGCTGCATCTATCGCGGCGAATAAACCGTCGCCCGCTTGAAAAAAACCACCGCCCGCGGTGGTTTTTTTATGCCTATGCTTGCCCGCTCGGCCCTCGCGCCTTGAGCGGAGAACGCCCCCTCATGCCCTCGACCATTCGCCCGGCCACCGTGGCCGACCTGAGCCTGATCGAGGCCGGCAATGGCCGGACTTCGCTGAACGACAAGTGCTCGCCGCCGGTCATAGCTGCATCCGGCTTTACACCCACGAAGCCATGAGCGAAAACATCGTCCTGTACACGCGCCGCGGTCACACCAAGAGCCACCGCGCCGAGGAGCGCGGGCTGCGCCGGGCCTACATGAGCAAGGCGCTGGACTGATCACCCGCAGAGGACCACAGCATGAGCGATTGGCCGCTGGATCGAACCTACAGCTTCAATGGGTACACCGTTCGCTACGCGATTCACGGTGAGGGCCCGCCCCTGGTATTGGTGCACGGCACGCCCTTCTCTTCCTACGTCTGGCACCGCATCGCCCCGCACTTGCGCGCCAGCCACCGGGTGCATTATTTCGACCTGCTGGGCTACGGCCAGTCGGAACAGGCCGTCGGCCAGGATGTGTCCCTCGGCGTGCAGAACCAGCTGCTGGCCGAACTGCTGGAGCACTGGGGCCTGGAACGCCCGGACGTGGTGGCCCACGACTTCGGCGGCGCCACCGCCCTGCGCGCCCACCTGCTCAATGGCAAGGACTACCGCAGCCTGACCCTGATCGACCCGGTGGCGCTGTCGCCCTGGGGCTCGCCGTTCGTGCAGCACGTGCGCCAGCACGAACAGGCCTTCAGCGGCGTGCCGGACTACATCCAGCGCGCCATTGTGCCGGCCTACATTCGTGGGGCGATCCAGCGCGAGATCCCCGACCAGGAGCTGGCACCCTACGTCCAGCCCTGGCTCGGCGCCAGCGGCCAGGCCGCCTTCTACCGGCAGATCGCGCAGATGGACGAGCGCTACACCACGGAAGTGGCCGGGCTCTATCCGAGCATCCGTTGCCCGACCCAGATCCTCTGGGGCGAGGACGATCAGTGGATCCCCATCGAGCGCGGTCGCCAACTGCACCAGCTGATCCCCGGCTCGCGGTTCCAGGCCGTGCCCAACGCCGGCCACCTGCTGCAGGAAGACGCACCGGAAGCCATCATCGCCGCGCTGCTGCGTTTTCTACCCCAGGCCGGGAGCGAGACATGAGCCCACGCATCTACCTCGCCGGCTTCGATGTATTTCGCCGCGATGCCATCGCCCGCGGCGAATACCTCAAGCGCCTGTGCCAGGCCCAGGGCCTGCAAGGCCTTTACCCTTTCGATCAGCAGGTGCCGGCCCAGCCGACGCCGGAGCAGACCGCCCAACTGATCTGCCAGCAGAACCTGCAGATGATCCGCGACTGCGACGCGGTGCTGGCCAATCTCAACGCCTTTCGCGGCCTGGAACCGGACTCCGGCACCGCCTTCGAGGTGGGCATGGCCATCGCCCTGGGCAAACCGGTGTGGGCCTGGTTCGACGCACCCGCGACCCTGCGCGAACAAGTGCCCCATGACGCCGACGGCCGCGACGCCGAAGGTTTCCTGGTGGAGGATTTCCAGCTGCCGCGCAACCTGATGCTGGCCTGTACCTGGGCCGGCCATAGCCGCAGCGCCGAAGAAGCCCTACCGCGCCTGGCCGCTTACCTCGCACGACAACGGCCGGCCCCCCCACTGTAGGAGCGAGCTTGCTCGCGATAAATCTTCAAGGTCGATGCAATGCTCAGGGGCCTCATCGCGAGCAAGCTCGCTCCTACAGTGACGGATTCAGCCCCAGCGATTACTTGAGGACATCCACCATGGAAAACACCTGGCTCACCCACGCCAAACGCTTGCAGGCCCTCGCCTCCACCGGGCTGCATTTCTGCAAGGACCCCTTCGATCGCGAGCGTTACCAGGAAGTCGCCGATATCGCCCACGACATGCTCGCGCAACTGGCCGACGTGCCCCTGGAACGCATCGCCGGCCTGGTGTCGGACTTCGCCAAACGCTACTCGACACCCCTGGTGGATGTGCGTGGCGCCTTGATCGAAGACGAGCGCATCCTCCTGGTCCGCGAACAGACCGACGGCCGCTGGGCCTTGCCCGGCGGTTATGCCGATATCGGCCTGTCGGCCGCCGAAAACATCGTCAAGGAGATCCACGAAGAAGCCGGGCTCAGCGTCTCGGCTCGCGCCCTCTACAGCGTCCGGCACAAGGCCAAGGGCCCCTTCACCCCCGACACCCGGGATTTCTACAAGCTGTATTTTCTCTGCGAACGCAGTGAGCGCAGCGCCCCGGTGGCCGGCTCGGAAGTCAGCGACGCCGGGTTCTTCGCCCTCGACGCCCTGCCCGAATTGTCCCGCGGCCGCACCGTGGAAGGCGATATCGAAGCGGCCTTTGCCTTCCATCGCGGCGAAACCCGCCTGACCCTGTTCGATTGAGCCAATGTAAAGCGTCCTTGACACCCCTGGAGCGCCTGCCTAATGTAAAGCACCCTTTACTTCAGGAGCCGGCCATGTGCGGCAAACGCTACCTCGTGGAATTCACCCTCGCCCTGCTGGCGTACCTTGTCGCCGTGGTGCTCAGCACTTACCTGATGTCGGGCATGGACAGCAGCGCCGGGCGCATCGCGGTGTCGCTGATTCCCGTGATCCCGATGATCGCCATGGCGCTGGTGGTCATCCGCCAGCTGCGGCGCCTGGATGAACTCAGCCAGCGCATCCAGCTCAACGCCCTGGGCATCGCCTTTGTCTGTACCGCGCTGATCACCTTCAGCTACGGCTTCCTGGAAATAGCGGGCCTGCCGCGACTGTCGATGTTCGCCGTCTGGCCGATCATGGGCTCGGTATGGCTGGTGGCCACGCTTCTCGGCAACAGGCGTTACCAGTGAACAACCGCCTGCGTGAACTGCGCGCCGCGCAAGGCTGGTCCCAGGCGGAACTGGCCGCGCGCCTTGAGGTTTCGCGGCAGACGGTGAACGCCATCGAGACCGGGCGCTACGACCCCAGCCTGCCCCTGGCCTTCAAGATTGCGAAGGCCTTCGGCCTGCCCATCGAGGGTATTTTCGAGGCTCCCGAGGACTGAGCGGCCAGTGATCCAATTTGTCTCACCGGCGCACCGCTTTCGCGCCTGAGCCGGCCAATCGGACACGCCACAAAGCAAAAATCCGCTGCTTGTCTATAAATCTCCTGCAGGTTGCACAACGCCGGCTGGGCGCCCCTGACGCCGAGGGCGTTGGCACGGCGACTGCAATGGGCCTGCGTCGCTTACGCACCAGGCCCGGCCTGGGCCAATCAGGGGGAAGGCAGATGACGCAGAACGATCCAGGCAACGACTACCCGCTCAGCGAAGTCCCGATGCACGCGCGCAAGGGCCTGGCCTCCACGGCCATGGTGCTGCTGGGCTTCACCTTTTTCACCGCCACCATGTTCGCCGGTGGCAAGCTCGGCGTGGCCTTCAGCTTTGGCCAGATGCTCGGGGTGATCGTCCTCGGCAACCTGCTGCTGGGCCTGTACGCGGCGGGCCTGGGCTATATCGCCTTCAAGAGCGGCCTGAACTCGGTGCTGATGGGGCGCTTCTGTTTCGGCGAGGTGGGCAGCAAGCTCAGCGACCTGATCCTCGGTTTCACCCAGATCGGCTGGTACGCCTGGGGCACCGCCACCGCCGCGGTGGTGCTGGGCAAGTATTTCGAGCTGGGCCAGGGCACCGTGCTGGGGCTGATGGTGCTGTTCGGTATGGTGTTCTGCGCCACCGCCTACGTCGGTTACCGCGGGCTGGAAATCCTCTCTTATATCGCGGTGCCGGCCATGGCCCTGCTGTTGTTGCTGTCGATGTGGGTGGCCACGGTCAAGGTCGGCGGCCTCGATGGGTTGCTGGCCGTGGTGCCGAGCGCCAGCCTCGACCTGTCCACGGCCATCACCCTGGTGTTCGGCACCTTCGTCAGCGGCGCCACCCAGGCCACCAACTGGACGCGCTTTTCGCGTTCGGCCAGGGTCGCGGTGCTGGCCAGCCTGATCGGCTTTTTTATCGGCAACGGCCTGATGGTGCTGATCGGGGCCTACGGCGCCATCGTCTACCAGCAGCCGGACGTGGTCGAAGTGCTGCTGTTGCAGGGGTTCGCCATGGCCGCCATGGCCATGCTCCTGCTGAATATCTGGAGCACCCAGGACAACACCATCTACAACTTCGCCGTCGCCGGCTGCAACCTGCTGCGCACTGGCCGACGCAAGACCGTGACCCTGGTCGGCGCGGTGATCGGCACCCTGCTGGCGCTGCTGGGCATGTACGACATGCTGGTGCCCTACCTGATTCTGCTGGGCACGGTGATCCCGCCGATTGGCGGAGTAATCATGGCCGACTTCTTCTATCGCTACCGCGGCCAGTACCCGCGCCTGGCCGACAGCAAGTTGCCGGCGTTCAACTGGGCCGGCCTGGGCGCCTATGCCATCGGCACCGTGGCGGCCTTCGGCTCGCCCTGGGTCGCGCCGCTGGTGGGCATCGCGGCCGCCGCCCTGAGCTACATGCTGCTGAGCAGCCTGTTCGGCGCACGCGCCACCACCGCGGCGGACATCCAGGCATGAACCCGGACCACGCGACGTTGCGGCCGCCGGCCCGAGCGCCGTACCCTGACCGCCTGGATTGAAAAAGGAATCACTCCGATGCTCATCATCAACGCCCGCCTGCGCAACCGCGAAGGCCTGCACGAACTGCACCTGGAGAACGGTCGCATCGCCAGCATCGCCCGGCAGACCGAAGCCCAGACCCTGGGCCCCGACGACCTCGACGCCGGCGGCAACCTGGTGGTGCCGCCCTTCGTCGAGCCGCACATTCACCTGGACGCCACCCTCACCGCCGGCGAGCCGCGCTGGAACATGAGCGGCACCCTGTTCGAAGGCATCGAATGCTGGGGCGAGCGCAAGGTCACCATCACCCAGGAAGACACCAAGGCCCGCGCCCGCAAAACCATCCGCGCCCTCGCCGCCCATGGCATCCAGCATGTGCGCACCCATGTCGACGTCACCGACCCGGAACTGACCGCGCTCAAGGCCATGCTCGAAGTACGCGAGCAAAGCGCGCACCTGGTGGACATGCAGATCGTCGCCTTTCCCCAGGAAGGCATCGAAAGCTACCGCAACGGCCGCGAACTGATGGAGGAGGCAATCCGCCTCGGCGCCGATGTGGTGGGCGGCATTCCGCACTTCGAGTACACCCGCGACCAGGGCGTGAGCTCGGTGAAGTTCCTCATGGACCTGGCCGAACGTACCGGCTGCCTGGTGGACGTGCATTGCGACGAAACCGACGACCCGCATTCGCGCTTTCTCGAAGTGCTGGCCGAAGAAGCCCGCAGCCGCGACATGGGTTCGCGGGTGACCGCCAGCCACACCACCGCCATGGGCTCCTACGACAACGCCTACTGCGCCAAGCTGTTCCGCCTGCTCGGCCACTCGGGCATCAGCTTCGTTTCCTGCCCCACCGAAAGCATCCACCTGCAGGGGCGCTTCGACAGCTTCCCGAAACGCCGCGGCGTGACCCGGGTCAACGAGCTGCTGGAAGCCGGGATGAACGTGTGTTTCGGCCAGGACTCGATCGTCGATCCCTGGTACCCCCTGGGTAACGGCAACATCCTGCGGGTGCTGGAAGCCGGCCTGCACATCTGCCACATGCTCGGCTACCGCAACCTGCAGAGCGCCCTCGACCTGGTCACCGACAACAGCGCCAAGGCCCTGGCCCTGGGCGAGCGTTACGGCCTGGAGGAAGGCCGGCCGGCCAACCTGCTGATCCTGTCGGCCGACAGCGATTATGAAATGATCCGCAGCCAGGGCCTGCCGCTGTACTCGATCCGCGACGGCAAGGTGCTGATGAAACGGCAGATGGCCCAAGTGGAGCTGCCGGGCGATGCGGGGCTTGTGTAACGGCCGCTGACGTCATCGCGGGCAAGCCTCGCTCCTACAGACGCACGTCAGTCGTGCTGTTGCGACCAACCCGATCCCTGTACGGCTAAGTCATCGCAGCAAGCCTCACTCCGAAACCAAGATCGCGGTCTTCTGTAGGAGCGAGGCTTGCCCGCGATGGCGTACTTGAATACACCTCGATCTAAGCAATACCCACCGCCGTACCGAACAGGCTCACCCGCACCAACTCCCCACCCCGCTCCTCCAGGCGCAGTGGCGCGGTGCCGCCAGGCATCAGCACCGCGACTTCGCCGGCCTTGACCCAGCCGACCCGCCACGCCGCGCTGGCCACGGCACTGGCGCTGGTGCCGGAGGATGCGGTGGGGCCTTCGCCGCGCTCGAACACCCGGGCGGCGATGCGCTGCGGCCCTTCCAGCCACGCCCATTGCAGGTTCACCCCCGCCGGGCAGGGCTCGCCGCTGCCGGTGGGCATGGCGTAGGCAATGCGCGTCAGCGCCTCGGCCAGGGGCGCTTCATTCATCTGCCGGTTGCTTGGCAAGGCGTTGGCATCGCCGACCAGGGTCACGCAATGGGGGTTGCCGATGCGCACGAACTGGCTGCGGCTCCATTCCGGGTGCAGCCGCGCCAGCCCGCGCACCCGACTCAGCTCGACGCAGCTCGAACCGTCATTCTCGACCCCGTGTTGCGCGCCCACGGCTTGTGCACCGAACGCCGGTTGCCCGAGGTCCAGCCAGAAGCCGGACACCCCGGCGACCTGTGCCGGCTCGACCACCGTTGCCACCGGCGACACCCCATCCGGTTTGTCGTGATGCACCCGCAACTCCGTAGGCCCCTGGGCCGGCAGCAGCCCTTGCTCGGTCAAGGCCTGGGAAAAGATGGTCAGGCCGTTGCCGCTGCGCTCGGCCAGGGTGCCGTCGGTGTTGACGATCAGCAGGTCGAACGGCGGCGCGTCCTGGAACGGCCCGACCAGCAAGCCGTCGCTGCGATGGGCCTTGGCCCCAGCCGGCCGGGTGCCGGGCGCCCAGCCGCACAGGGCCTCGATAACCTGTTCGCTCCAGCTGGCCCGGGCCAGCGCCGCCTCGGCCGCGCTGGCCGGCAAGGCAATCCCCAGCTCACGTACCGTGGCAGGCGCCACCACACCGTAAAGATTGCCGCGGGCATCGTAGAAAGAGGTCATTGCGAGGTTCCAAAAGCAGACGGGCCGCTGACATTACTGTGAATGCAGCGGCCCGGCCAAGCCCTGTGCCAAGCCTCCTAACAGGGTCGGCGCCTGGCTCAGCGCACCAGGCACGGCCGCTTGTTGTCGAAGCGCCAGCCCGGGATCAGGCACTGCATGGCCACGCTGTCGTCCCGGGCGCCCAGGCCGCGGCTGTTGTACAGCTCGTGGGCGCGGGCCAGCGCGTCCAGGTCCAGCTCGACGCCCAGCCCAGGCGTCTGTGGCACCGCCACACAGCCCTCGACGATCTGCAGCGGATTGCGGGTCAGGTGCTGGCCGTCCTGCCAGATCCAGTGGGTGTCGATGGCGGTGATCTCGCCCGGCGCCGCGGCCGCCACATGGGTGAACATGGCCAGGGAAATATCGAAGTGGTTGTTGGAATGCGAGCCCCAGGTCAGGCCCCATTCATGGCACATCTGCGCTACCCGCACCGAACCCTGCATCGTCCAGAAATGCGGATCGGCCAAGGGAATGTCCACCGCTTGCAGCTGGATCGCGTGGCCCATTTCCCGCCAGTCGGTGGCGATCATGTTGGTCGCCGTAGGCAACCCGGTGGCACGACGGAATTCGGCCATCACCTCGCGCCCGGAGTAACCGTTTTCCGCGCCGCAGGGATCTTCGGCATAGGCCAGCACCTGGTGCTGGTCGCGGCACAGGGCGATCGCCTGCTTCAGCGACCAGGCACCGTTGGGATCGAGGGTGATGCGCGCCTTGGGAAAACATTCGGCCAGGGCGGTGACCGCCTCCATTTCCTCTTCGCCGCGCAGCACGCCGCCCTTGAGCTTGAAGTCGTTGAAGCCATACCGCGCCTTGGCCGCCTCGGCCAGGCGCACGATACTCTCGGCGTTCAGCGCCGGTTCATGGCGCAGGCGCAGCCAGGCATCGTCGGCCTCGGCTTCGTTGCGGTAGGCCAGGTCGGTCTGGCGCCGGTCGCCAATATAGAACAGGTAGCCGAGCATCTTCACCGATTCGCGCTGCTGGCCTTCGCCGAGCAACGCCGCCACCGGCACACCGAGGAACTGGCCGAGCAGATCGAGCAGCGCCGCTTCCAGCGCGGTCACCGCATGGATCGCGATGCGCAGGTCGAAGGTCTGCTGGCCGCGGCCGCCGGCATCGCGCTCGGCAAAGCGCTGGCGCACCTGGTTGAGCAGCTTCTGGTAGTGGCCGATGGGCTGGCCGACCAGCAGTTCGCGGGCCTCCTCGAGGGTGGCGCGAATCCGCTCGCCCCCTGGCACTTCACCGACCCCGGTGTTACCGGCGCTGTCGCTGACGATCACGATATTGCGGGTGAAGAACGGGCCGTGGGCGCCGCTGAGGTTGAGCAGCATGCTGTCATGCCCGGCCACCGGCACCACTTGCAGTCGGGTGATGAGTGGTGTCTGGCCAGGATGATGGTGGGTGGATTCAAGCGTCATGGGTCGGTTCCTGTCGGCAAAAGTCAGTGGGATTTGTCCAGTAGCGGGCGGGCAGCGCCCAAGGGTGTCGGCGTGGTAGGGGCCTTGGGCCGGGTGCGGGCGAAAAACACGATGATCGCGGCGATGATCGAGGTCGCCGCCAGGCCGTACAGGCCGCCCTGGATCGACCCGGTGCGCTGCTCCAGCAGGCCGAAGGTGGCCGGGGCGACGAAGCCGCCGAGGTTGCCGATGGAGTTGATCAGGGCGATCACCGCGGCGGCGATACGCGCATCCAGGTAGGCCTGGGGAATCGGCCAGAACAGCGCGGACGCCGACTTGAAGCCGATGGCGGCGAAACACACGGCGACGAAGGCGAACACCGGCCCGCCGGTGGTGGACAGGAACATCCCGGCCGCCGCCACCAGCAAGGCGCTGGCGACCCAGGCCTGCTGGAACTTCCATTTGCCGGACGCCGCGGCGAAGGCGTACATGGCGATGATCGAGATCAGCCAGGGAATGGAGTTGAAGAAACCCACCTGCAGGTCGCTGAGGTCGCCCATCTTCTTGATGATGCTCGGCAGCCAGAAGGTCGCGGCGTAGATGGTCAGCTGGATGCAGAAGTAGATCAGGCAGAACAGCAGGATCTGCCGGTCCTTGAGCAGGGTCCAGAGCGACGGCTTGACCGGCATCGCCGCTTCGCGCTCGCGCTGTTCGCTGTCGATCGCCTGCACCAGCGCCTCCTGTTCGGCGGGGCTCAGCCACTTGGCGTCACGGGGCGTGGAGTCGAGCCAGAACCAGACAAAACCGCAGAGCAGCACCGAGGCCATGCCCTCGACGATGAACATCCACTGCCAGCCGTGCCAGCCCAGGCCTTCGATCTGCAACAGCGCTCCGGACAGCGGGCCGGAGACCAGCGAGGCCACGGCCGAACCGCTTAGGAAAATGGCGATCGCCTTGCCCCGCTCCACACCGGGCAGCCAACGGGTGAAGTAATAGATCACCCCGGGGAAGAACCCGGCCTCGGCCACCCCCAGCAGGAAGCGCAGCACATAGAACTGGGTTTCGTTCTGCACGAAGGCCATGGCCGTGGCCACCAGCCCCCAGGTGAACATGATGCGGGTCAGCCAGATCCGCGCGCCGACCCGCTGCAACAGCATGTTGGACGGCACCTCGAACAGCGCGTAGCCGATGAAGAACAGCCCGGCGCCAAAACCGTAGGCTGCGGCGCCGATGCCCAGGTCATGTTCCAGGTGGGTGCGGACGAAGCCGATGTTGACCCGGTCGATGTAGTTGACGATGAACATGATGACGAACAGCGGCAGCACATGACGCTTGACCTTCGCCACGGCGATGGCCAGCAGGGAATCGTCCCCGGATGGATCAAGGGTGGTATTCACGATGCCTCTCCCACTTGTTTGTTGTTGTGTGCGGGTGACTGGGCGAGCGCCCTAGTTGACAGTCATCATACAAGTAGAAAAATAGCGTCACAAGCGTAGACTCACTACCGAGGCCGGTCTGCAAGGCAGTCTTGATCGAGAAAGGCGCTGTAAAATAATCACAACTAATTGATTTTAATTGGATAAATAAAAATTCTTTTAGCTGGAATATTTTTCAGGCCGCACTCACACAAAGAACCCGCACTGAATCCGGAAGCGACTTATCCGACAACTTGTCATACATGTCAGACAAGTTGAGCGCTGCCCGACCACTTCGGTGATAAGCTTTTTGCTTTCCCTGCGCGACCTTGCCATGAGCACCGAATCCGATATCGCCCCGGGCCGCCGTCGCCCTTCCACCAACCTGGCCCATGAGCTGGTCAGCGACCTGACCCGGCAGATCATGCGCGGCATTCTCAAGCCCGGTGACAAGCTGCCGTCGGAAAGCACCATCGTCCGCGCCCATGGCGTCAGCCGCACCGTGGTGCGCGAAGCCATCTCCAAGCTGCAGGCCGCCGGCTGGGTGGAAACCCACCACGGCGTCGGCAGCTTCGTGCTGGAACGCCAGGACACCCACGGCCTGCGCTTGAACGTCGACACCGCCCTGAGCGTGCGCGACATCCTCGAACTGCGCCTGGGCCTGGAAACCCAGGCGGTGGCCCTCGCCGCCCGCCGGCGCAGCGCCGAGCAACTGGCGCAGATGCGCCAGGCGCTGGACGACTACCAGCAGTTGCTGGCCAACAACGACAGTTGCGTGGAGGCCGACCAGCGCTTCCACCTGCTGATCGCCGAAGCCACCGGCAACCCTTATTTCGTGCAGATCCTGCAATCCCTGGGCAACGCCCTGATCCCGCGGACCCGGGTGCGCGACGCCGAGCGCGGCGATGTCGACCTGGCGCAACTGGCGACCCTGGCCAACCAGGAACACGAAGCCGTCTACGCCGCCATCCGCCGCCAGGACCCGGATGCGGCGCGTGCGGCGATGTGGACCCACCTGAGCAACAGCCGGGAGCGGTTTTCGACGGGATGACGGGAGGCCATCGCCAGCCGGCTCACGCCTTCCGGGGTCACGGTGCTCAGCCGTTTTCGTGCCGGGCGAAGTAGCGCCCCGGCGTCACCCCGAACTGACGGCGGAACATGGCGATAAAGGCGCTGACATTGTCATAGCCCAGGTCCAGCGCCACCCGGGTTACCGCGTCGCCCGCCGCCAGGCGCTCCAGGGCCCGCAGCAAGCGCGCCCGTTGTCGCCACTGGCTGAAGGCAAAGCCAGTCTCGCCGACAAACCGCCGGGCCAGGGTTCGCGGCGAGATCCCCGCCCACCGGGCCCAGGCTTCCAGGCCGCGGTTGTCCGCCAGGTCATCGGCCAGCGCCTGGCAGATCCGCCGCAATCGCGGGTCCACAGGCAATGGCAAGCCGAAGGGTTCCACCGGCAGGCTGCCCAGCTCATCGAGGATCACCCGGGCGATGCGCGATTGCGGCTCATCCAGCGCGCCTTGTGGCCAGCTCGCCGCGCGCATCACCGCCTCCCGCAACAGCCCGGAGGTGGCAATGATCCGTGGTTGCGCCGGCAGTTCGTGGCAGGCGTCAGGCTCGATATAGACACTCCAGCCGTCGAACGGGCCATGGGAACGCAAGGCGTGTTCGCAGCGGGGCGGCACCCACACCGCATGGGTCGCCGGCACCACCCACTGGCTGTCGGCCGCCGTCACCGACAGCAGGCCGCGGCGGGCGCCGAGCAGTTGGCCGCGGGCATGGCTGTGGGCGGCGGTCTGCCGTTCGATCGGGTTGTGCTGCCACGCCGCGAACAGCAGCGGGCCGCCCTGGGCTTGAGCGAGCAAGGGGGAAACCAAAGGTTGGGACATTGGCTGTTTCACGTCATTCAACGGCAAGAACCAGGCAGTTTAGCCAATCCCCAGGCCGCAGACTGAGCGCTCATTCACACGAGGATTGCTCCATGCGCGCCGAAGACCTGTTACCCGATCAACTCAACCATGGCGATTTCAACGGCACCCGGGTGCGCAAGGGCACGGTGGGGGCCTTCCTGATCAATGCCCGGCTGTGGACCGATCCGGGCACCTTGGCAGAACAGCGGCGCATAGCCGAGGAAGATCTGCTGGCCGCCCTGCCCGCGCTCCGGGCCCTGGGGCTGTTCGAGCTGATGCAATTACGCGACCCGGCCCTGCGAGCGTTATGCGAGCAAGACTAACGCCGACAGCCCCCTGTAGCCGCTGCCGAGCCCGCGAGGCTGCGATAGACCCGCAGGGTCTCGGCGCCCGCAAGATCCCCACGAGCGTGCCGCTCGATCGCAGCCTGCGGCAGCGGCTACACAAACATCGGGCCCGGCCGGAATATCGAGGGGTGTCCCCGTTCCCTGTAGCCGCTGCCGAGCCCCGCGAGGCTGCGATAGACCCGCAGGGTCTCCAGCGCCCGCAAGATCCCTACGAGCGTACCGCTCGATCGAAGCCTGCGGCAGCGGCTACACAAACATCGGGCCCGGCCGGAATCCTGCGGCAGCGGCTACAGGTCACGCGGCAAACGCCTAGCGAATCGGCAAGGCAATCGGCCGAATCGGTGCGGCATCGGCGCCGCGGAACTTCAACGACGCACCGATAAAGGCGAATTGGTACACCCGGTCCCGCGACAGGCCTTCGAGGTTGACCAGCTCCAGGATCGGCGCACCCTGCATCGCCAGCAGGTAGGTGTGCAACGGCAGGTAGTTGCCTTCCACCTCCGACGGGAAGGTCTCGAAACTCAGGTTATCGGCGCCCACCACCATGGCGCCGCCCTCTTCCACCAGGAACTTCGCCGCGTCCAGGCTCATGCCCGGCGGGTTGGCCATATAGGCCTGGGCCTTTTCATAGTCACGCATGCGCCCGGTGCGGATCAGCACCACGTCGCCCTTTTCCAGGCTGACCTTCTGCGCCTTCAGCGCCTGTTGCAGGTCGGCGCGGGTCACCCGGTAATTGTCCGCCAGCATGTCCACGCCCTTGGCCGCGGCGACGTCGATCAGCACCCCACGGGCGACGATCGGCGGCAGTTTTTCCGCACCGGTAACGTTCCAGCCACGGTCGCCCAGGTGCTGGTCGGCGCGAAAGCCGTTCCAGATCTTGCCGTCCAGGCCGAAGTGGTTGAGCGCATCGATATGGGTGCCCATATGGGCGTACATCGACACCGCCGAGCCGGTATAGCTGACATGCCGGTTCATCGGCTCGCCGACCTGCATCGGGTCGGCGATCACGTTGCCGTGGGGGGTGTGGGTCATCCACATCTGGTAAGGCGGATCGCCCGCCGCCTGCCAGCTGGGCATGCCGACGTAATATTCGACCGCCAGGTCGTAGGCCTGGCTGCCGCTGACCCGGGCCATGATCGCCGCCCGCGACTGCTCGGTGATCAGGTTCAGGCGACCGATCTCATCCTTCGGCCCCCAGGGGCTGACGCCGACCTCGGCCTGGGGCGCGGCGCTGCACTGTGCACTGAACAGGGCACTGAACAATGACAAGGCGGCCAGGCCGGGGATGACACGCAACAAACGGGAAACAGTCATGACGACACTCCTGTGAAATGAAGTGTCCATGGTATGGATTAACAATTGGGCGATAATCAGCCGTTTCGTTAAGACATATTCAACCCAGGAGAAACAATATGGATGTGCTGGCAGCCATGCGCACCTTTCGCCGAGTGGTGGAGCGCGCCAGCTTCAGCCTGGCGGCCAACGACCTGGGGCAATCCACCGCCGCCGTCAGCAAGCAGGTGCGCCAGCTGGAAGAACACCTGGGCAGCCTGTTGCTGCTGCGCACCACCCGCCGCATGAGCCTGTCGGACGCCGGCCAGGCCTACTTCAGCGAGTGCTGCCACCTGCTCGACGAACTGGCAGCCCTGGAATGCGCGACCCGCGCCGGCACCCGCGAGCCCGGCGGCCGCCTGCGGGTCAACGCGCCGCTGTCGTTCGGCCTCAAGGTGCTGTCGCCGATCCTCGCCGACTTCATGCGGCGCTATCCGCAATTTCGCATCGACCTGACCCTCGACGACCGCCTGCTGGATGTGGTGAGCGAAGGTTTCGACGTGTCGCTGCGGATTCGCCGGCAGTTGACCGACTCGTCACTGATCGCCCGGCGCCTGGGGGAAATCGAGCAGGTGATCTGCGCCGCCCCGGCCTACCTGCAGGCCAATGGCAGCCCGCAGACCGTCGATGAACTACGCGACCACAGCTGCCTGGCCTATCGCCTGGCCGAGCACCCCGGCCACTGGCAGCTGGAAGGCCCGCAAGGCAGCAGTCGCCTGGAACTGCCGGTGCGTTTTGCCGTGGACAACAGCCTGATGCTCAGCGACATGCTCCAGGCCGGGCTGGGCATTGGCGCCCTGCCCTCGTTCATCGCCCAGCCGCTACTCGACAGCGGCCAGTTGCAGCGAGTCCTGCCCAGTCATTCCATGCCGCGCCGGACCATCTATGCGGTGTATGCCAGCAACCGCCATGTGTCGCAGAAGATCCGCTTCTTCGTCGACTTCCTGGCCCAGGCCCTCGGCCCGCTCCAGGAGGCCGATCAGGCCGCGCCCGAGCCGGCGGACTGAACCTGGGCCGCCAGCCAATCGATCAGCCAGGACGCCGCCGGCCCCGGTGGCGTGTCGAGGCGGTAGATGGCGTCGAAGCCGTAAGGCAGGCCTTGGTTCCCCGGCAGATTGAGTTGCACCAGGCGCCCGCTGGCCAGGTCTTCCTCGACCATTGGCGCCGGCATGTTGCCCCAGCCGATGCCTTCGCGCAGCAGCATGTGCTTGGAGCCCAGGTCCGCCAGGCGCCAGCTGCGGGTGCCGACCACGCCGAAGTCCTGGTTGCGCGTCAGCTCGGAACGGTCCGACAGCACCAGTTGCACATGCTCGCGGCCGGCCCCCGGCAGGTTGACCGATGCTTGCGCCAACGGATGCTCCGGGGCGGCCACCGGAATCAGCTGGACAAACCCCACCTGCACCCGTTCAAGACCGGGAATATCGCGGTGCACCATGCCGCAAACGCCCACCGCGGCGCGCCCCGCCAGCACCATCTCGGCCACCGCGCCCAGGGCCTCCATGTGCAGGTGCAACTGCACCGTGGGGAACTCGCTGCGGAAGTTTTTCAGCGCATCGACGATGCGCGCCGCCGGGAACATCACGTCGATCACCAGGTGAATCTCTGCTTCCAGCCCCTGCAACAGCCCCTTGACCTTGGCCCGCAGGCCGTCGATGCCGTTGTAGATGCTCCGCGCCTCGGCCAGCACCGTGCGCCCGGCCTCGGTGAGCTGGGGTTTGCGGGTGGTCTTGCGGTCGAACAGCGTGACCCCCAGTTGCAGCTCCAGGTTGGCCATGGAATAGCTGATCACCGAAGTGGCGCGATGCAGCTTGCGCGCCGCGCCGGCAAAGCTGCCGACTTCGACGATGGTCAGGAAGATGCGCAATTGATCGAGGGTGGGGGTGCCGGGGTTGCTGGACATGGTGCTGTTCTCGTAAAGGCTGCGTTCTAGAAAATCGAACCTGATACTCGAAATTATTCGGCTATTGCGTTCATAAAGCCAGTGGCAAACTTCTCTCCATCGCGGCACACCAAGGTGGTGAGGCCGAACCCACTGAGAGAATCCAGCATGTCCACACTGACCAACAGCCTGTCCGCCACCTCGAACACTAACGCCAGCATCAGCCTGATCGGGCGCGTCCTGCTCAGCGCCATCTTCATCCTGTCCGGCTTCTCGAAAATCGCCGCGCCGGCCGCCATGGTCGGTTACATCCAATCGGTCGGCCTGCCCTTCCCGCAACTGGCCCTGGGCATCGCCATCGCCGTGGAGCTGGGTGGCGGCCTGTTGCTGATCGCCGGCTACCGCACCCGCCTGGTGGCCCTGGGCCTGGCTGTGTTCAGCGTGGCCACCGCCCTGGCCTTCCACAACAACCTGGGCGACCAGAACCAGTTCATCCACTTCTTCAAGAACATCGCCATGGCCGGCGGCCTGCTGCAAGTGGTGGCCTTCGGCGCCGGTCGCTTCAGCCTGGATGCCCGTCGCCAGGGTTGATCAGCCTCCCCCACGACAACACGGCGCCCCCCCGGGCGCCGCGTTGTCGTTTTGTTTCGTGACAAGAGCCCCCTTGCCCACCTGTAGGAGCGAGCTTGCTCGCGATAAAAAATCGCATACACCGCCAATCTTTCAGCCTCACGGCTGATCGCGAGCAAGCTCGCTCCTACAGGGGATCAAGGTGTTTCAAGGCGCGGTCGGCACATCCAGCCCGACCTTGACCCGGCTCATGGCCACCAGGGTCTTGAAGCGCTTGACGTTGTTGTTCTCGAAGAACAGCTAGCGGGTCAGTTCGTTGTACTGGGCCATGTTGCGCACGGTGAAGATCAGCACGAAATCGCACTCGCCCGCCACGTAGTAGCACTGCTGCACCTGCGGGCAGGCCTGGAAGCTGCGCTTGAGCGCATCGAGCTGATCGATGCGTTCGCTCTCCACCTCCACCTCGACAATGATGCTCAGCTCATAACCCAGGGCCTCGGGGGCGATGACCGCGCTGTAGCGCTCGATCACCCCTTCATCGCTCAGGCGCTTGAGACGCCGGTTGACCGCCGCGGTGGACAGGTTCACCCGCAACCCCAGCTCGCTTTGCGGGGTGCGCGCATCGCGTTGCAGTTCGGCGAGCAGTTTCAGGTCGTAGGCATCCAGGCTGACGGTCATGCGGGCAATCCATGGGCGGGCTATCAGTGGTGGGCAATCGGTGGCGGACAATCGGTGGCGGACAATCATGAAATGAAATTGTGCAAAGGCTGGCGATTATGCGAAACAAATTCGCCAGCCACGCAATATTATTTCCAGGGCTGCGAGCCGGGGCCAGGCCAGTGGCACGCTGGACTCGACGATGGCGGGCCCGGCCTGGCGCTTCCTGCAACCTTCGAACGATTGCCTGGTCACACTCCCCGACGCGCTCGCCGCCGGCGCCATGCGCCAGCTGGCCAGCGGCAGCGCCCGGGGCATTCCCCTGCCGGCCGGCGAATCCGGCGCCGCGGGCCTCGCGGGACCGGGCCTGATGTGCAAGGATGGCGCGCGGCGCAAAGTCGCGCACCTCGACGCCCGTTCGCGCGTCCTGCTTATCCACACCGAAGGCGCCACGTCGCCGGCGGTGTATCAACAACTGGTCGGTGAAACGGCAGACTCGGTCCTCCAGCGACAGCAGCAATGGCGCCAAGCGTCCATTGGCTGACAGGCGCCGGGGGTGACCGCCAAGGATTTTTATGACAGCCCTCAACACCCACACCTCGCAGCAACAGATCAGCCCCGGCCGCCTGGAACAGATGGCCACCCGCATCGCGTTTTTCATCGCCGGTTTCGGCATCGCCGCCTGGGCGCCGCTGGTGCCCTACGCCAAGGCCCGGGCCGGGCTCGATGAAGGCACATTGGGCCTGTTGCTGCTGTGCCTGGGGGTCGGCTCGATCCTGGCGATGCCGATCGCCGGGGTCTTGGCCGGGCGCTTCGGTTGCCGGCGGGTGATGGCCGCCGGCAGCCTGCTGATCTGCCTGGCCCTGCCGCTGCTGGCCACGGTGAGCACGGTGCCGCTGCTGATCGCCGGGCTGTTCATGTTCGGCGCCGGGCTGGGCACAGTGGATTCCACGGTGAACCTGCAGGCGGTGATCGTCGAACGGGCCAGCGGCCGGCCGATGATGTCGGGCTTCCATGGTCTGTTCAGCCTCGGCGGCATCGTCGGCGCGGCCGGGGTCAGCGCCATGCTCGGCCTGGGCTTGTCGCCGCTGGGTGCGACCCTGGTGGTGGTGGCCTTGCTGGTCGTCGCCCTGCTCAAGGCGGCGCCGCACATGTTGCCGTACGGCAGCCAGAGCTCGGGACCGGCCTTTGCCGTGCCCCACGGTGTGGTGCTGTTCATTGGCTGCCTGTGCTTCGTGGTGTTCCTCGCCGAAGGCGCGGTGCTGGACTGGAGCGCGGTGTTCCTCAGCGCCGAGCGCCAGGTGGATGCCGCCTATGCCGGCCTGGGTTACGCGGCCTTCGCCCTGACCATGACCGTCGGCCGCCTGACTGGCGATGCCATCGTGCACAAGCTGGGGGCCAGGCGAGTGATCGTCATGGGCGGTTCGGTGGCCGCCGCGGGCCTGCTGCTGGCGACCCTGGCACCGGCCTGGGAAGCGGCGCTGGTGGGCTATGCGCTGGTGGGGGTCGGCTGCTCGAACATCGTGCCGGTGCTGTACACCGCGGTGGGCAAACAGACCGTGATGCCCGAAGCCATCGCCGTGCCGGCCATCACCACCCTGGGTTACGCCGGCATCCTCGCCGGCCCGGCGCTGATCGGCTTTATCGCCCACGGCAGCAGCCTGAGCATCGCCTTCGGACTGATCGCGGTGATGCTGATCGGTGTGGCGGCCAGCGGGAAAGTGTTGAAGGTTTGAACCCTTTCGCGGGCAAGCCTCGCTCCTACAGACACACGTCCCTTGCAGGAGCGAGGCTTGCCCGCGATACGCTCGTCCAGCCAACGCTGCACGCCCAGGCACCCTGCTGTGTTTTCAAGATCGCCGGAAGGCCCTGCGCGCCTTTTCGCAGCCTGCGGCAGCGGCTACAGGGATTTGCGCCAGGCATAAAAAATCGCGGGCAAACTCGCTACTGCAGGAGCGGCCGGTCGACGCTCGATTGCCCGCGATACGCCCGTCCAGCCAACGCTGCACGCCCAGGCACCCTGTTGTGTTTTCAAGATCGCTGGAAGGCCCTGCGGGCCTTTTCGCAGCCTGCGGCAGCGGCTACAGGGATTTGCGCCGGGCATAAAAAATCGCGGGCAAACCTCGCTTCTGTAGGAGCGAGGCTGACCTGTCCAGGTATTCAACGCAGGATTTTCCTTTGACATCCCATTGGCAATATTCTGCAGACTAGGGAGATGACAGCGAGAGAAGCAAATAGCCCCGGCAGTGCCGGGGCTATTTACTCTTGAACTGCCGTCTTTGAAGACGCTGTTCCTTTTGCACCAACTAACCCAGCAAAATATCCTGCGTATCTACAGCTTCCCAATTAATACCTCTATCTGCTTGATCATCCACAGCAAGAGCCGACCCCTCCACTAAGCCCCAAACACTTACTCATCGATTAAAGCAAACCCAAAAAACAAGCAATATATTTTTTCATCTTCCATTTCACTTAATTCGTACCTCGCCCTATCAAACCCCGAGTTAGTTTTCGAAATTTTCAAATGCATAAACTGCGTTAACCCCCCACCAAACTCTTTAACACTCAATGAGCTAACATCGTAAAAGCAAACCTTAATTTTTTTTGAATCGTAGCTTTCCGACTCAGCCAGAGTTAACAGAAGATTATATTTTACAATACCATCTTCAGACTCAATACACATAGACTCCACACAGTTATGCCCTATAAGCAGCTCGTTAAGCTCATCTTTACCAATCATCTATTCACCCTCGTCCCTCTACCCTTTTCACCAAAACCTGGCCCATATTCATATATATGCGTATGAGGATCAGAATGATACTCATTAGGTTTCGATGGATCTCCGTACCCATGGTTCGAATAGTCTGTTCTTTTAGACATACGACCATACTCATCATATTCAATAATAGAGTTTTCCAGTTTTCCTGTCTTAGGGTTGTACTTCTCTTGAGTGACTGCTTTCGTCCCTGGCGTGGTTTGTCTTGGAACATTTTTATGCCATGCCTCATCCGGAAGCACAGGCCCTTCTTTTCGTCGAGCCCAATAAGCATATGCCTTGTTGACCTGAGCAGACCCAATTACTGGCTCAGCCCCGGCAGGCCGTGGCCCACGCATACCAGCTATGCCACCCGCCATACCTGCAATCGCACCTAATACTGGTTCCCACTGCCCGACCACATCACCAAGTTTGACCATGCTTTTGAGGGCGCGATCAGTCAGCAAGAACTTATAGTTTTCACAGGCTTGGGTCGAACAGCTCAGTTTATCAAGAACTGTCAGACCTGCTGCGATCTGCCCCATCTGGTCTTTGGCATAGACAGCACCACCTGTCTGTAGCGCCTGCTCAAAAAGCTCGTCACTCAGCTCTCCGAAACCTCGGTCTTTCCAAGCTTTTATTTGGCAACTTTCATCGCCTTTACAACTGTTCATGCTCTCAACGAAATCACGTGAATCGCTGTGGTTCAGATTGTTATATTGCGTTGCGTTCGCTGTTACTGCAGCTGCGACGGATGCATCGCCTCCCGTAACAGCCGCCGTCAACACGCCGATCAGTTGAGATGCCGCCAGCATCTTACTGACCCCTTGCTGGTACTCGAGACTGTTTTTGTCGACTCCGACCGGCAACAATTTGTCAGCCAGAAAATCCACTACGGCTTCGTTCGCGCCTGCGGCCAGGGCTCCAGTACGGAAGTCCCCGCCCATCGCTTCGGCCATCAGTCCACCGAGCGCGGCGTGCATGGCCACTTTCGTCAACTTACCGTTGTCAAAGAGCGTGACATCTCCAATCTTGTTGGCCCCTATCGCCCCACCGATGCTGATCCCCGTCCCCACCGCAGACTCGACCAAGTTGTCCTTCAAACTGCCGCCCATGATCGCGGTCTTGGCCACCGAGTCAGCAGCTACCTTGATGGCCACGCTTTGAGCGCTGGCCAGGTCAAGTTTCAACTCGGTGGGGTTAAAGCCAAACTGGGAGGCAATGCCCGCCGTCACACCTGCCAACACATACCCTTTGAGGCTGTCCGACGAGACCGCATCCTTGAAAGTAGCGCCTAGGTTGCCTTTGTTATTGATTGCGCTGGCCGCCGTCTGCGCAACGGCGGCCGAGAAGCTGGCGCTCGCTGCAGCCGAGGCGGCAGCTGCCACAGAAGCAGCGGTCGTAGCTGATGCACCAGCCGCGGCAGCCGCGCCGGAGGCCGTGGCACCTGCGGAAGCTCCGACGGTGGCAGCTGTAGCAGTCCCCGCCGTCAGCACCGTAACAATGATGATCACCGCCAGCATTGCCCCGGCGCCCATACCAGAGTTGCTGTACTTGAACGACTCGTGGGTTTCCTTCACCAGGCGCCAATCCACATCACCACGTTTTTCTGCGTCTTTAAGCCATGCCAGCTGTGGATCTGCCTGCACCATCGCATCGATGGTCTGGCTCACCGTCTTCTGGTCAATGTGTTTGATATCGATCTTGAGGCCATCGACTGCCTTGATCGCCAATTGTCCCTGGGCCACTAGCTCGCTCTGTCGCAGGGTTTCATCGGTGTTGCCTTTCCCCTTGGCACTGTTCCACGACAGGCTGTTGCTGCTCTTCGTATGACTCTCCTGATGCAGGTCCTTCACCCCTTCGAAGGTGATCTCCCCACCGCTGGCCAGCGTCAGGTCGCTGCCACTCTCCAGCTTCGCCGCCTGGTACTTCTGGTCTCCGCCGCTGACCAGCGTCAGATCGCCTCCAGTCGAGATCTCGCTGCCGACGTGGGTGATCTTGGTGACTTCGTCACGTTTGGTCTGCTTGCTGCCCCAACTGCCTTTTTTCTTCTTGTCGTACAGCGAGTAGTCGCTGTCTTGCGCCGCCAGCAGTTCGAGGTTGTCGCCGGCCACCAGATAGGCTTCATCGCCGGCGGTGATACGGCTGGAGATCAGCGCCATGTCCTTGCCGGCACTGAGGTCTACATCGCCACCGGCACTGAGGGTCGTGGCGACCTGGCTGACATGGTCTTCCTGGCGGGTGACTTTCTTGGTTTTTTCGTAGGAGTGCTGCTCGTCCGCCGCCGAGGACAGCGTCAGGTTCTCGGTGGCGGCCATGGCGATGTTGCGCTTGGCTTCGATCTCGCTGGCGATGGCGGTGATATTGCGACCGGCCTTCACCGTCAGGTCGCGGCCGGCGCTGACCTCGGAGCCGATCTGGGTGATATCGCTGCTGTAGTGTTGCTTGCCCAACACCAGGCTGCTGCTGAGCTCGGTGGAGACGATATTGGCGTCGCGCCCCGCACTCAGGCTCATGTCCCGGCCGCTTTGCAGAACGCTGCCGGGATTGGTGATGTCACGACCGGCGGAAATGACCATGTCGTTGGCGGCTTCGATACGCGCGGCGCTGTTTGCATAGTCCTTGTGCGAATAGCCCCGTACCACGCTGTCCACCGAGGTGACACTGCGCTCGTTGAGCACATCACCGCTGATCGCGTTCATCGTCACGTCACGCCCGGCGATGATGCCACCCGCCTTGTTGGTGATGTTGTTGCCCGCCAACAGGTCCAGGCGATTGCCGGCCTGGATCAACCCGCTGTTGACCAGGTCCTTGCCTGCCGTGGCCGACAAGTTGTTGGTGGCCCGCAAGGTACCGACGTTGTCGAGGTTCTGGCCAGCGATCAGGCTCACGTCATTACCGGCAATCAGCGCACCGGTCGGGCCGAGTCGATCGTTGGCCTGGGCCATGTACAGCACCGGCACCAGCACTTTCTCGCCGTTCACTTCGTGCTCTTCGAGCCAGACGATATCGTGGGTCAGTGCCGCGACCTGTTGCGACGTGAGGGTCACGCCTACCGACAGGTTGAGTTGATCCTTGCTGGCGATGGCATTGTTCATCAGGTACTTGAACTGAGCCTCGTTGGAGTTCTGCCCAGCGAGAAATGCCTGGCCGGTACGCGCAGTGATGGCTTGTTGCACCAGACGCTGTTCGTAAAAGCCATCACCCAGGCGCTTGGCGCTGATGTCCGGGTCGTAACCGAGGCCGGCCAGCAGGTAATCCGAACTCATGAACTGCTTGAGGTCGGTGAGTACCGGGTTGGTTTCGATCAGGTACTTCTGCGGATTAGGCTTGAACGAGCTGTCCGGCACGCCTTGGACACGGGCCACGGCCTGGCTGGCCACTGGAGTGGCGACTACTGGATTAGCCACCGCGGGGACAGCGCCGGTCGATACGCTCCCGACACCAGGCGAGGTCACGCTGGTCAACGGATCACGCGGGTTGAGCGGCAGTGTTGGCACGCTCAGGTCCGGCCCTGTGGCGACCGCGCTATGGCTGGCCCCCTCGACATGCACGGCTCCCACCTGGGTGATAGCGCCAGCATTGCCTTCATGACCTGACAACACCAGGGTGCCGCTATTGTCGGCAGGGGCGCTGACATCGATCGCGCTGGCGCTCAGATTACTGTCGGTGGCTTGACGGGTGACCCGGGTCAGTTGCCGATCGCTGGAAGCCACCTGGGCGACATCATCGATCTGGAAGCTACGCGCCTGGATATCCGGCAGGTTCTGTTGACGCTGGGCACCGCTGACCGAGGCGCTGCCCAGGGTCCAGCTTTGCGGCCCGCTGTTGGCCTGGGTCGCCTGTTGAGCCGACCCGCCTTGGCCACTCAAGCGGAACAGGCCGTTCTGCCCTGTCGGCAAGGTGAAGCCGGGCAAGCTCAGCGGGTTGACCTGTTGCTGGGCCAGATCGGGAGGTAGCTGGCTGTTGAGCCTGACAACGGTGGTGCCGGTACCGCTTGCCCTGGTATCGGCGACTTTGTTCGTACCACCGGCGGCGCTGTAGTCCTGGTGGATGACGCTGTTCTGCAGATCCTGGGTGGCGGTGATCGAAACATTGCCACCGGCCTGGATCACCGCATTGCGGCTGCCTGCCGTACTGGCGGCACCACTGCTGTCCTTGGCGACCTCGACGTCGCTGAGCAGCGTGTGCTGCGCCAGCTGACTCGGCAGCTCAAGCAGGTTGTTCGGGTCGTACTGGGATGACGTCGTTTTTTCGAAGCCGTATTTCAGGCCAGGCAGTACGATGTTATAGACGCCGCGTGTATCGACGGTTCTCCCCGTATCGGCGTCTTTGAGAGACACCACCTCGTACGTTTCACCGTCTCGCCCCCCCTCTCTGTAACGAGCCGATTTGGGTATGGCCTTGTGGATGTTGTCTGCCAGGTCAAGGTAATACACATAAGGGAAATCAGGGTTGTTGCGCTGGTTGTAGGGCGTCAACACATCGGAGAAAAACTGCCCGGTACTGCCCGCGCCCATACCGTAGACCTTGTACAGGCGCGTGCGCTCGATGGTCCCGTTCTGCGCGCCGATGTTCTGCAGGCTGTCGGCCGTGATGTTGATATTGCCGCCCGCGCTCACCGTGCTTTTGCTATTGAGAAAGCTACCGCCCTGGAAAACAAGATCCTTGCCCGCTGTCAGTAACGCCGAGGCGCTGGTGTCGTTGTCGACACTTTCGTAGACCTCACGGGCCGCCAGCGTGAAGGTGTAACTACCCCCTTTGCAGTCATTACATATATTGGCGATAAACCCCGATACCAGCTTGCGACTGCCCGACGCCACCGCGCCATCGGTACGGTTCTGGAACACATCGGCGTTAAGCGCGAATGCCCCCCCGCTCTCCATTGAACCGGAGACGTTGTAGATCCCCGCAGCCCGGGCGGCGCCTCCGTAACCACCGATCGCCACGTTACCGAGGCCGTACAGATCGCCGTTCTGATTGGTGAAATTGCCGACGCCCAACGTCATATCCGCGCCGCTGAAAATCAGGCCGTGATCGTTGAGCAGCGACGGGGTTTTCAGATCGAGGTTCTGCGCAGCCCCCAGGGTCCCGGAGTTAACAAGGCTGCCGGCCTCGACGGTCAGACCAGCATTGGAGGTCAGCCGCCCGGCGTTGCTCAGTTGTCCGCCGATTCGGATCGTCGAGTCCCCACCACCGGCCACACTACCCGCACTGCCCAGATTCATCGAAGCCGCCGTCAGCCCCAGGCTGCCCAAGCTGCTGTAGCGCCCATTACCGCTATAACTGCCGCCCAGCGTCAGGCTGGCCGTGCCGTCGCTGGCAATCAGGCCATCATTGATCCAGTTACCGCCGTTGCCCACCAGGCTGGTGGAGGCCAGCAATTGCCCGCTGCCGGTCTGGATCAGGTTGTTGACGTTGATGGTCAGGCGCCCGGCCTGGATCACGCTGCTGTTGGTCCAGCTGTCGGCAGCGAGCGTCAGCCCGCCACGGGTGACGAGGCTGCCACCGGCATTGGTGACGTTGGCCGTGGAGATATCGAAGGTGCCGTTGCCCACATGCAACAAGCTGCCGCCCTGGTTCTGGAAGCCCGCGGCATTCAGGGTCAGGTCACTGTTGGCGCTTTCCAGTTTGCCGTTGCGGTTGTCGAACAAGCCGCCGATCTGGAAGTCGGTCTTGCCTCCGGCCCCCAGGGCCCGAAGCTGGCCGGTCTGGTTATCGAGACTGGCGGCACGCACGCTGAGGGTGCTGTCGCTCTCGATGATGCCCATACGGTTGTTCAAGTGACCATTGAGGCTGAGGTCGATCCGGTTACCGGCGATCTGACCGTCGTTGTCACCGCTGTTATCGAAATTATTGCCGCTGACTTTGACCAGGCCTTTGGCATACAGGCCGCCGTTACGGTTGTCGAAGTTGGCGGTGGTGATCAGTGCATCGCCGTTCTGGGCGGAAATACGTCCGCCGTAGTTATCGATACCGCCCAATACGCTGAGGTTCAGGCGCTGGGCCTGAGCGATGCCGCCCTGGCGGTTATTGTTCAGGTCGTAACCGTTTTTCAACACGCCGACGATACGGGCTTCCAGCGCGCCCTTGAGGCTGGCGAGGGTACCGCCGCGGTTATCGAGGTTGGTGGCGCTGACCTTGAGGTCACCGTTCTGGGCCAGGAGCCGACCGCTCTGGTTGTCGATATCCCCCGTCACGGCCAGGTCCATCGCGCCCTGGCTTTGCAGGGTGCCCTTGGCATTGCCCAGGCTTGCGGCGCTCAGTTGCAAGGTGCCGTTCTGGCTGTATATCAGGCCGTCGCCATTGTTTTGCACGGCGCCCGATACCTGGGTGAGCAGATTGCCGTTGGCCGCCACGGTGCCGCGATTGCGGTTGTCGAGGCCGCCAGTGAGCACGCTCATCAGCCCCTGGCTGACCAGTTGGCCGCCCTGGTTGTTGATCTGGCTGCTGCGGCTGATCACCAGCGGCCCGCCACTGGCGAGCTTGCCGTTGGTGTTACTCAGGCTGCCGAGCAGGTCGAGATTCACCGCGCCGTTGCTGACCAGGCTGCCGCCGGTGTTATCCAGGGTCGTGCCGGTAAAACCCAGGGCCTGTTGTGCGCTGATCGTCCCGGCGTTGTTCAAGGTCATGGCTTGCATCGTCAGGGCGGCGCCGCTGTCGATCGATCCACCCTGGGTGTTGTTCAGCAGGCCGCCAACGGTCAGTTGCTGACCGGCGCCGCTGGACAGGATGCCGGCGCTGTTATCCAGGCTGGCCGCATTGACGTTCAGCGTTTTCTGGCTGACCAGTGCGCCGGCGCTGCTGTTGAGCAACGCACCGCTGATGTTTGCATTCAGGTCGCCACTGCGGCTGGACAGCGTGCCGTTGTTGCGGTTGTCGAGGCTGCCCCCACTCACTGTCAGGCCCTGCCAGCCAGAGATCAGGCCGCCCTGGTTGAGCAAGGTCTCGCCGGTCAGCCCCAGTTGATTGTTGCTGATCAGCTTGCCGCCGTTATTGTTCAGCACGCGACCAATAAGATTGGTGCTCAGGCTGCTGGAAATCTCTCCGTTCTGATTGTTCAGGTCGCGCAGGCGACTGATGCTCAGCGGACCTTTGGCGATCAGCAGGCCATTGCGATTGTCGAGGTCAGCGTTGGCCAGGTCGAGACGCACGCCGCTGTCGCCCAGCAGGCGCCCGCCGTTCTGGGTCAGTGCCCCCAGGTTCAGCGTGATATCGCCTTTAGCCGAGACTTCACCGCCACTGCTGGAGTTCAGGCTGCTGGCGGTCAGGGCCAGACTGCCCTGGCTGTTGATCAGACCGTTGGCGCTGTTGTTCAGCGCCATCGCATTCAGGGTCACGGCACCGCCACCGAGCAGGGTACCGCCCTGGTTATTCAGGTCAGCGCTGCTGAGCGTGAGGTTCTGTGTCGCGTTGATCAGGCCTTTATTCTGGTTGTTCAGCAGCCCCGCGACAGTCAGCGTCAAATCGCTACGGCTGCTAACGCTACCCTCAGCGTTATCCAGGCTGTCAGCCCGCACATCGAGGGCAGCCGCGGCGATCTGGCCCTTGAGGTTGGTCAGGGCCTGGTTGACTCGCAGGGTCAGGGCCTGGTTGCTGAGAAGTTTGCCGTTGCTATTGTCGAGGCTGTCAGCGGTGAGACTGAAAGCCTGGGCACTGGAGATTTCGCCGCCCTGGTTGTCAATGCCCTTGAGGTTACGCAGCACCAGCGACGGGGCATTGATCAGGCCCGTCTGGTTGTTCAGCTGACCTTGGTTCAGGTCCAGGGTGAGGCTCGTGTTGCTGAACAGTTTGCCGCCCATCTGGTCGAGGCCGGTGACGCTGGCTGTCAGTGCCTTGGTGCTGCCGATGACGCCACCGCTGCGGTTGGTGACCTGGCCGGCCGCCAGGGTCAGGCTGTCGCCACTGTTCAGGCGACCGTTCTGGCTGTTGTCAAAAGCACCGGTGGTCACCCCCATCGAGCCTTTGCTGCTGATCACGCCTTGTTGACGGTTGTCGAGACTGGCGCTGCTCAGCTCGATGCTGCTGTCACTGACCAGTTGCCCGCCCTGGTTGCCTAGCGCTGCGCTGGCCTTGACCTTCAACACGCCGGCACTCGACAGGCTGCCAGCGGTGTTGCTCAGGTTGGCGCTGGTGACGTCGAGCTTGCCTTCACTGCTGATCAATCCCTGATTGTTGGTCAGGTCGCCGCCCAGGCCCAAGCGCACATCCTGCCCGCTGCGCAATTGACCCGCCGTGTTGTCCAGGGTCTGGCCATCCAGGGTCAGGCCGCTCTTGCCATTGATCAGGCCCTGATTGCGGTTCAACACTTGATCCAGGGTCATGGTCAAGCCCATGGCCGCAATGATCTGGCCACTGTCGCTGTTGTCCAGGCGCTTGCCGGTCAGGCCAATGTCGGCGCTGCTGGAAAGCTCGCCACCCCGGTTGTCGATACTGCCCACCTCGAGTTTCAGCGCTTTTGTAGCGCCGACCAGGCCGCTCTGGCGGTTGTCGAGTACGGCGCCGGTCAGGCCCAGGGCGCCGCTGGCGATGAATTGCCCGTTCTGGTTGTCGAGGGTGTTGATGGTGGCCGTAACGTCGGCCTTGCCAGCGACCGAACCGTCGCGGTTGTCGAGACTGTTGGCGGCCAGCAGCACGGCCCCGTCGCCGATCAGGGTGCCGCTCTGATTGGTGAAGGCTTGAGTCACGCCCAGGTCGACCTCGCCACGGCTGCTGATCAGGCCATGGCTGTTGTCCAGGCTGGCGCTTCGGCTGTTGAGGGACGTCGCGGAAATCAGCCCGTTCTGGTTGTTCAAGGCCTGAGCGATACGCAAGGTCAGGCCCTGCTTGCTCAGCAGTTTGCCAGCGCTGTTGTCGAGGTCTTGCGCGGCGAGCGTGAAGGCCTGGGCGCTGGAGATTTCGCCGTTCTGGTTGGCGACGTTCTTGAGGTTGTTGAGCACCAGCACCGGACCATTGATCAGACCCTTGCGGTTGTCGAGCCGACCGTGGTTCAGGTCCAGGTTCAGTTGGGTTTTGCTGAAGAGTTCGCCGCCTTGTTGATCGAGGCCGGTGACGTTGGCCGTCAGGGCCTTTTCACTGGCAATGCGGCCGCTGGCGCCGTTGTCGACCTGGGTTGCACTGAGGTCCAGCGTATCGTCGCTGGTGAGGTGGCCACCCTGGCTGTTGTTCAAGAGGCCGGTGGTGACATGGGTCGCGCCCTTGCCGTTGATCAGACCGCTCTGACTGTTATCGAGACTGGAACTGGCCAGGGTCAACCCCTGGTCGGCGAGGACCGAGCCGCCCTGGTTGAGCAACGCACCCAGGCTGGTGACCGACAGGGCGCCGGCACTGCCGACCTTGCCTTTGGTGTTATCCAGAGTGGCGACCTTGAGGGTCAATCCCGCTTCGCTGCTGAGCACCCCGGCGTTATTGAGCAGAGCCCCATCGAGACGAATATCCAGCCCCTTGAGGCCGGAAAAACTGCCACTGCTGTTATCGAGCCGGGTACCCGTCAGGCCTGCGCTGCCCTTGGCGAACAGTCGGCCCTTGCTCTGGTTGATCAACTGCGCCACCGTCAGCTGCAGGTCGGTTGCGGACAGCAGCTTGCCGCCATCGCTGTTGTCCAGGCGCAGACCGGTGTAGCTCAGGCTGTTTTCGGTACTGGAGATTTCCCCGGCGCGGTTGTCGACCTGATCGACATTGAGGGTCAGTGCGTTGGTGCTGCCCACCAGGCCGCCGTTACGGTTATCAAGCGTCTTGCCTGTCAGCAACAAACTGCCTTTTGCGACCAACGAACCACCCTGTTGGTTCAGGGTATCGAGAGTAGCGGTGAGGTCAGCCTGGCTGGCAATCCGACCTTTGGTATTGGTGACTTCCTGGGCCTTGAGCGTTACCGGGCCGACCGCACTGAGCAGGCCACCACTGTTGTCCAGCCGCGAGCCTTCATAGTCAATGGCAGCCTTGCCGCTCAACACGCCCTTATCGCGGTTATCCAGCTGTCCGACCAGTAATTTCAGGTCTTTATCGGCCTGGATCAGCCCTCCCCGGTTATCCGCCAGGTCGCTGCGCAGGGTCAGCCGATCCTTGCCAGACAGGCTACCGCCACGGTTATCCAGGCTACCGGTGGTCAACTCGATGCCACCGGCGGCTCTGACTTTTCCCAGTTCACGGTTATCGAAAGCGCCAACGACCGTGCCCGTCAGGGAACCATCGACCGCCAGCAACACGCCCTCAGCGCGGTTGTCGAGACTGCCAGCATTCAGCGTCAGTGCCTTGCCGGAACCGAGCATCCCGCCCTGGTTATTCAGTGCTCCGCTCAGATCGATGCTCAGCCCGAGATCCCCTGTCAGCTGGCCTTCGGTATTGTTCAGACTGGCCGCTTTAAGGCTCGACAGGCCGGCGCTGGACAAGGTGCCGTTGAGGTTGGTAAGCGCCTCCTCGACGCTCAGGCTCAGGTCCGAATCGCTGCCCATCGTGCCTTCGGTGTTGTCGATGCTGGCGGCATGAACCTTGAGCCCATTGGCCGACACCAGCCCCCTGAGGTTGTTCAGGGTGCGCTCGACACGCAAGACCAGCGCCTGCTCGCTGCCAATCGTGCCATCGGTGTTGTCGAGCGTTTGCGCGGCCAGCGTGAAGCCCTGGTCGCTGGAAATCTCACCGTCCTGGTTGCTGACCCCTTTGAGATTTTTCAGCAGTAACAGGCCAGTGGCATTGATCAGGCCGTCCTGGTTATTGAGCTGACCGTTATTCAGGTCGAGGCTCAGACCGGTGCTGCTAAACAGTTTGCCACCTTGTTGATCAAGGCCGCTGACACTTGCCGTCAGGGCCTTGGCACTGGAGATACTGCCTGCGGCGCCGTTGTTCAGTTGGCCGCTGACCAGGTCCAGGGTGTCGCCGCTGGTCAGGCTGCCACCCAGGTTGCTCAGGGTGCCCAGGCTGGTGAGCTGCAAGCCCTTGACGCTGGAGAGCTGGCCAGCGTCGTTGTTCAGGCTGCCGGCCTTGAGCAGCATGGCGCCATCGCCCTTGAGCGTGCCTTGGGCGTTGAGCAACTGCCCGCTCAGATCAAGCTCCAGCTTGCCTTTGGCGTAGAGATTGCCACCTTGGCCGTTGTTCAGCTGCGCAGCCTTGACCTGTACACCCGCCTGCCCGGACAACTGGCCGTTGAGTTGATTGTCGAGTTGGCCGAGGGTCAGATCGATGTCGCCATTGGCGAGCAGTTTGCCGTCATGGCTGTTATTCAGCGTCGTCCCCGTCAGCTTCAAGTAACCCTGGCTGGAGACGTTGCCGCCCTGGTTGTCGAGGTTGTCGATCCCCAGGCTCACCCCCTGGGCAGCGCTCAGCGAACCACCCTGACGGTTATCCACTCGGTTGGCATTGAGCGCCAGGGCGCCGCCGGCGCTGACACTGCCGCCGCGGTTATCCAGGACACCCAGCGTATTCAGGTTGGCGCCGGCCTTGCTGACGATCCGTCCCTTGAGCTGGTTGTCGAGACTGGCGCTGTCGAGGGTCAGCAAAGCATTCGCTGACAACAGACCGGCCTGGTTCAGCAACTGCCCGGCAATCTTCGCCGTCAGGCCGCCACTGCTCAGCAGCGTCCCCTGGGTGTTGTCGAGGCTGGCGCCTTGCACGTTCAGCAACTGGCTGGAAGTCATCGAGCCGGTGGCATTGTTGATCGCGCCCTGACTGTTCAGCGTCAGGCTCCCATCGCCGATCACCTGCCCCTGGCGGTTGTCCAGGTCCGCCACTTGAAGGCTGATGTCACGAGCGGCCAGTTTGCCGCCCTGGTTGTTCAGGCTGGCGCTGCTGATCAGCGCATTGCCGGTGCTCTGGATACTGCCCGCTTGATGATTGTCCAGTGCCCCCTGGGTTGTCAGGCCCAAGGCGCCCTGACTGATGATCGAGCCTTGTTGGCTGTTGTTCAGGGAGGCAGCTACCAGTTGCAGGTCCTGTTGAGCGCTCAAGCGACCGCCCTGGTTGTTGAAGACACCGCTGGCATTGATATTCAGAGCGCTACCGGCCGCTATCAGGCCGGCCACGTTATCCAGGGAGGCAACATTCAAGGTCACCCCGGCGAGGCTGGAAATCTCAGCGCCCGCGTTACCCAGCCCGGCCAGGTTGGCGACCAGTTCACCATTGCTGCTCACCAGCCCGCCCTGGCTATTGAGCAACTGGTTGGCATTCAGATTCAGGCTACCGCTGCTCAGCACTCGGCCCTTGTTCTGGTTATCCAGGGTACCCGCGCGGATGTTCGCGCTTTGTTTCGCGCTCAGGGTGCCGCCCTGATTGTTCAGGGCTTGCGTCGTGGTCACCGTCAGATTGCGGCTGGCGACCAGGCTGTTGCCATTGTTATTGAGGGTCTGCGCATTGACGGTGAGATCACCGCCGGCATTGCGACTGTTATCGGCATTGACCCCGGCCTCGATGATGCCGCTGTTGCTCAGTTGCCCACCGGCGCTGAGGCTGATGCTGTCGCGGGCCGCCAGGTTTTTCTGGTTGTTCAGGTCGCCGCGGCTTTGCATATCCAGCGTGCTACCGGCGTAGACCGGACCTTGGGCATCGAGGCTGGCAACCTTGACCTTGACCGCGGCCCCCGCCGCAGCCTGGACCATGCTCAGGTGACTGTTGGCGTCGATCTGGATATCGCCGCCGCTGGCAGCGAGGTTACCGGCGAGCCTTACCCCCACACCCGCTTCAGTCCCCACCAGCTTGATCGCCCCGGCATACATCCCGCCCAGGGCCGAAGAGTCGATCGCCAGTTCCGGCTTGATGCTGCCGTCGTCGGCGCGGGCGGTGGCGTTCAGTGTCTGGGCGTTGACGTCGTTGCGCCCGGTGACGATCGTCAGGTTTTTCGCCTGGATCTCGGCGTTGATCTTGGCGCTGCGGGTGATGATTTCGAAGCGGTCGACGTTGTTGGCGTTGAGCGTCGCGCCCTCGATGGTCACCTGCCCCTGATCGACCTGATAACGGCTGAGCTGGCCGTTTTCGATCACCGGCTTGCCGGTGGTCAGGGTGGTTTTCGGGGTGTTGATGAAGCCGCAGCCGTTGCAGCTGATGCCATAGGGGTTGGCGACGATCACATGGGCCGACTGCCCCGCCACTTCGGTGTAGCCGCGCAGTTGGCTGGGGCTGCCACCGTTGACTTCGTTGAGGATGGTTTGCGCCGCGACGCCCTTGAGGTTCGGGTTGCCGACGATGATCCCGCCCAGTTGGGTGCTCTGCGTGCGGTCGGTGGCGTTGTTGAGGATCAGACCCTGCTGGCCGACGTTGTAGTCGTGGAACTGGTTATGCGACAGGCCGCTGCCATTGGGCGTGGCGATATTGACGATGGGTACGCCGTTGCCCGCCTGCCCCAGGCTGGTGCCCGGCGCGCTGACCACGATGCCTTCCGCCTGGGCCCACAGCGGTTGCCAGAACATGGCGTTGGCCAGGATGAACGCCAGGCCGCGCTTGGGCAGGCCGCAGAAGTGCTCGCGGGTTTG